>NZ_JBHYXD010000006.1:126009-146712 GCF_042751995.1 Streptomyces sp. NPDC059371
CTTCGGTGTCGGGGCCCCACCCGTTTCCGCTCTCCGTATCGGCTCTCCGTATCGGCATGGCCCGGTCATGGTTAATCCTCCGTATCGGGGTACTTGGAGGGCGGTGAAGCCACCGAATTCGGTGGTGCTCAAAAAGACTCCACGGTTCGACAGTTCGCCGTGGAGTGGCAATGAATCACGACAAGGGAGCCGTTCCTTATGAGTGACAGCCTCTGGGGCTACCAGCCGACCGCCGGACACACCGCGGGGGCCGATCTGACCGGGTACAAGGTCGAGGCGACCGACGGCAGCATCGGGAAGGTCGACAAGCACTCGGACGACGTCGGCTCCGCCCACCTCGTCGTCGACACCGGCGTATGGATCTTCGGCAAGCACGTTCTTCTGCCGGCCGGAACCGTGCAGCGGGTCGACCACGAAGAGCGGAAGATCTACGTCGCCCTGACGAAGGACCAGATCAAGGACTCCCCCGAGTTCGACAAGGACAAGCACGTCGGAGACGCGGGGTACCACGACCAGATCGGCACCTACTACCAGGGCCACCGCGGGATCTGACCTCAGCACCGGCCCTGCAGCGGGGTCGTCCGGAGCTGCTCCGGACGGCCCCGCTCGGCGTGCCGCGCCCCTCGTCGAGGAGGCATGCACTCATCGTCAGGGCAGAGGAGTCCCGCCGGTGGCGTTGAGGATCTCGGCAGTGATGAAACTGGCTCGCTCGGAGGCCAGGAACACAAAAGAGGGCGCCATCTCCGCCGGCTGCGCGGGCCGGCCGAGCGGTGCCTGCTTACCGAAATCGGTTGTGTCCGGCATCGTGGCGGGGATCAGCGGGGTCCACACCGGCCCGGGAGCCACGGCGTTGACGCGGATGCCATCCGCCGCCACCATCTGCGCGAGCCCCTGGGTGAAGGTCACAATGGCCCCCTTCGAGGTCGCGTAGTCCAGCAGATGTGGAATCGGCTTGTAGGCTTGCACGGACGTGGTGTTGATGATCGAGCCCCCTGCCGGTATGTGCGGCAGGGCCATCTTGCAGAGCCAGAACATGCCGTACAGGTTGGTACGCATGACGCGGTCGAACCGCTCGGTGGAGATATCGCCGATGCCGTCGGGCTGGGACATCTGGTACGCGGCGTTGTTGACGAGGATGTCGATGCGGCCGAACTCCTCGACCGCTCGTTCCACGAGCCGACGGCACTGGTCCTCCTCCCGTATGTCGCATGCGACCGCGACCACTTTACGGCCCGCCTGTTCGACCAGCCGGGCGGTCTCGGCCGCGTCCTCCGATTCCTGCGGAAGGTGGGTGAACAGGACGTCCGCTCCCTCGCGTGCGTAAGCGAGCGCCACCGCCCGCCCGATGCCGGAGTCTCCGCCCGTCACCAGGGCTTTGCGGTCCTGAAGCAGCCCGCAGCCTTCATAGGAGTCTTCGCCGTGGTCGGGCGGGGGGTCCATGGGACCCGTCCATCCGGGATGTTCCTGGTCCTGCTGCGGCAGGTCGGGGCGGGGATGCTTGTCGAGCGGGTTGTCAGACATGGAGCACCTTTCTCAGATCGGGGGCCGTCGAGGCGAGGCGGCACGGGCCGGAAGGAAACCGGCGGCACGGGCCTTGGCGACCGTCCCCGAACGGGGCCGGTGCCGCGCGGCTACCAGGCGCGGGGCGGCGCAGCGTTGACCGGTCCTGTGCCGCACCAGCCCGCACCGCAGCGCCTCGAAGGTCCGGACTGAGTACCTGGCCCCCCTTCCCCATGCGCATCAGTGGCACGCATTCCGGACTCCCAGAGGCACTCCGACGGGCATCGGTGCCCACGCCGGGCGCCGACGCGTACGCGGCCCGGGACGCCAAGGCGGACGATGGCGTCAAGGCGGCCGCGCCTGGCACAGGTTCAACCCGGCGCTCTGACCGACAGCGGGCCCCGCGACACCCCACCGACCGGGGGCCGCGGGAGCCAGACCGTCACACACGTCCATCAGCGAGTCGGCGGAGCCTCAGGTCATCGGAGCCGGGGCCGTCGGTTCAAAGGTCGCTCGACGCCCCTGCATGGGCCACCGCACAGAGGCGTGGAACAGGAGCGCAGCTCGCGCCGAGGAATCGCTGGAACACTGACACTGCCCCGGCACTTCATCGCGTACGTGCGCGCAACTGCTCGTGATGAGCCGGGAGACATGCACCCGGGACAGACCGATCCGGTCGGCTGCGCAAGCCTGGGTCATGTCCTTGAAGAAGCGCATGCAGCGGATCGTCAGCTCGCGCTCCGGTAGCCGGCGCGGCGCCTCCTTGATCGCCTCACGGTCGACGACCACCTCCTATGAGGGCATCGCTGGTGCCCGAGAGCCCAGGGTGTCGGCCGGCGTGGCGTCGTCCTCCCCGGAATCCAGGGAGATGACGCTGTAGCTCTGCAGCGCATCCAGGCCCGCCGTGACGTCCTTCTCGGCCAGGCCGGTAGGGGCGGCGATCTCGGCGGGAGCGGCTCGAGACTGCCGGGGCGCTGGGCGAGCTCGCGGTGTGCAAGGCGTACCTCGTTGCGCAGTTCCCGCACCCGTCTCCCGGACGGTTTAGCGGGGCATGCCGACGGCGCGGGAGATGACGGTGTCGAAGGCGCGGTCGGGCAGGATGCGGCGCAGGGCGATGAGGGGGCGGGCGCCGAAGCCGGTGGCGTAGCGGGTCTTGGGTCGTCGGGCTGTGACGGCTTTGCCGATGGCGTCGGCGATGACCCGGGGCGGGGAGTTGCGCTTGGTGTTGGCCTCGGAGCGCAGGGAGGAGGCCACGGCGGCGGCCTGCGCGGCGTAGGCGCCGTCGGCGGAGGACTTCTCCAGCTTGTCGGCGGCGATGCCGCCCCACTCGGTGGCGATGCCGCCGGGTTCGATCACGACAACGTCGACGCCGAAAGGCTTGGCCTCCAGTCGCAGGCAGTCGCTGAGGGCTTCCATGGCGAACTTGGTGCCGTGGTACCAGCCGCCGAGCGGAGTGTAGATCTTGCCGCCCATCGAGGTGACGTTGACGACGGTGCCGGATCGCTGGGCTCGCATGCGGGGCAGAACGAGCTGGGTCAGGCGGATCGCACCGAAGACGTTGACCTCGAACTGGTAGCGGGCCTCGTCCAGGGTGACGTCTTCGAGAGCGCCGTAGGAGCCGTAGCCGGCGTTGTTGACCAGCACGTCGATGCGGCCGGTCTCGGCGGTGATCTTCTCGACGCCGTCGCGCATCGAATCGTCGTCGGTGACGTCCATCGCCAGCGGCCGGATGCCGCGGTCGGCCAGTTTCTGCAGCCGGTCGGTGCGGCGGGCGGCCCCGTAGACGGTGTAGCCGAGCTCGTGGAGTTTGAGGGCGGTGGCCTCGCCGATGCCGGAGGAGGCACCGGTGACGAGGGCGGTCTTGGCGGGCATGGCGGAGTCCTCACGAATAAGATGAACTGTGGTTCACCATCTATATTGAACCCAGGTTCACCTTGATGCAAGTGGAAGGGCAGGCACCTCCCGTGACCCCAGCCAGGGCGCCGCGCGCCGACGCGGTCCGCAACCGTAAGAAGATCCTGGCCGCCGCCGGCGAGCAGATCACCGCGCACGGCCCCGAGGTGGGTATGGACGAGATCGCCGCCGCGGCAGGTGTGGCCGTGGGCACCCTGTACCGGCATTTCCCCACCAAGACCGACCTGGTCGCAGCGGTCGTGGCCGCGTACGTCGCCCGCGTCGCCGACGACGCCGAGAGCGCGCTCGGCCGCGTCGAGGCGGGTGCCCACGCTGTGGACGAGCTGACCGCGTTCCTCGGTCGCGTCGTCGAGGCGTCCGTGACCGACCACGCCGTCAAGGCCGCTGCCCAGACCCTGGATGCGGAGCCGGGTGACCGCGCTGATGAGGACCGCGCCGGTGCCGCTGTCGCCGCCCTTATCCAAGCCGGCCAGGCGGACGGTGACATCCACCTCGACGTCAGCGTCAGCGACATCTACCTGCTGTTCTCCACCGCGCCCACCGACCAGCCACCGGCGGCTCGCGCCCGCTGGCTCGCCCTTGTCACGCCCGGGCTGACCACCCGCACCCGGGAAGCAGGGAACTGACGCAGGGGCCCGTGAGCAGAGCCAGCCGTTTCACCTCGCCGATGATGGTTGGCACCCCGTAGCTCTTGAAGGCTCCCCGCCCGGGGTCGAACCGGTCTGCGGCCTTGATCAGCCCGACGACCGCTACTTGACGCGGATTCTCCAGGGTTTCACCCCGGTCGCGGAAGCGGCCGACGATCCGGTGCGCCATGGGGAGGCATAGCAGAACCAGTTCGCCCCGTACGGCGTCCTGTTCCGGCCAGTGGGCACGTGCGCAGTTGTACGAAGACCGTGGAAGTCCGGAAGCATCGTCGTCGGTCGCTCGTGTCGGGGCGCGGTGGAACGCGAGGTGCACGCTTCGGGCATGGCAACGGTCTGAATGCACTGGGGACGCTCCTGAACGCGGGCTCGGAACCTTCGGGAACCTGGTTCCGAAAACGGCCCGCGCGATGTCTGTCAGGTCCGCCGTCGAAACGCCTCGACCCGCCGAGGGAAAGCCCCCGAGGGGAGATCTCGCCCGGCATTGCGCCTCCGGTCCGAAGCACGGATCCCCGGGTCCCCCGCGATCACCACATCGAACGCGCCCGGTCTGTCGCCCCGGCCGATCGGCAGGGATTCGGTCCCGCTGTCGCCCCGGCCGACCGTCAGAGGGTTGGGTCCCGCCGCCGCACCAAATATCGGGCGCATCGACACACCCGGTACCTCCTCGACGGTTCTCCCAGCACATGGGCTCGAATCGGGGGAACCTCGGCCGACGCGGGACCTCCGGAGAAACGCTGAGCGGCCTGCCGCACGAGTGCTCAGTTTTCAGCCCGCTATCCCTTAGCACACAGCAGAAAAGATGCCGACTCCCGGACTAAATCAGAGAGCCTCTCGTCATCCACACGATGACCACCCAAAGGGTGCGCCGGCTGTCCGTGATCGACGGTCACGACCAGAGCGGGATGGTCGTCTCGCCGACGCGGCCCGCGCGCTCCCCGACCCAAGGTCGGCGAGCTCGTTTAGGCCCTCTCCGCCGACTGACAAACTCCGGCAGGGAAGCTGGTGGGCAGGCACCCCCCATCCAGGGCTCTGCCCCGCTCACTCGGGACAGCACTCGATCCGGCGATCTCGACATGGAGGGCGCCGCCGCGCGCCGCCATCACTCAGCGCCCGAGCAGCTCACCCGGACGCGTGCGTGGGCTCGGCGGACGGCATCGCACGACGATCTTCGTCCTGAATCAGCAGCGAGAGGAGTGAAGCCACCGTCAGCCCCTGACCTGCTTCGGTCGGGTGGCGCAGGATCTTGGCCGGGTCGATCTGATACGCGTTGCCACGCCCCTGACGGACGTGGGAGAGGTATCCGGCCTGCTCCAGGTCCGCGATGATCTTCTGCACCGCCCGCTCGGTCAGACGGCACCGGGCGGCGATGTCGCGGACGCGCGCGCTCTGGTTCTCCGCGATGGCCGCGAGGACGCGAGCGTGGTTCGTCAAGAACGTCCATCCGTTGTGTGACTCGGGTACCCCATCCATGCCCCAAGTCTACTGAGCTGGGATGCGCGCATCAAAAAACACGTACGAGCGTTCACGTATCAGTTGACGTATGTTGCCTTTCTGGGGGAACGTTGGAGTGGACCACGCGAACGTCTGTGGGAGTGAGCGATGCAGCAGCCGCCGTACCGGGCCGAGGCCCTCACCGCGCCGGACCTCCCCTGCCCCGATCCAGGCGGTGCCGCGGGATTGCTTCCGCCCGGCCGGGTATCCGTGCCCTCCCCCAACCGGGACGGCATCCCGACCCTGGTGACACTGCACGGGGAGCTGGACTTCGCCTCGGGGGCCCGAGTACGGGATCAACTGGGCGAAGCCCTCGCCGCGTCACCCAGCGGCCTCGAGCTCGACCTGAGCGGGCTCGCGTTCTGTGACTGCGCCGGCTTGAACGTACTGCTGGAAATCCGCCATCGGGCCGTGAGCGTGGGCAAGACGTTCACCGTCCAGGCCGCCAGCCCTGCTGTCGACAGGCTGCTCGATGTCGTGGGCGTTCAGGAGCTGCTTGCATCCAGGCGGCCCCGGTCCATGAATCCGCGGCACGGCGGGCCCGTCACCGCACCACAGTCGCCCTGCGTCGGCGCACAGCGCGCCCGGCGCCTGTCACTGTGTGTGTCCGATCCCGCCTAAGAGGGCAGGACGTCAGGTCGTGTCAGTCGTCGAAGATGTTGGGAAAAGCATCGTGGAGCTCGAGAAAGCGCACGGACCGCAACCGTTGAAGGTCGCCTCGACGGCCTCCGACGGCATCATCATGGTGACCGTCTGCGGCGCGATCGACCACGCCAGCGTCGGCCCCCTCGTACAGGCTTTGACCCCCCGCCGACTCCCGGACCGGCCCCGCATGATCGTCGACATGCGTCAGGTGTCCTTCATGGACTCCAGCGGCATCAACACCCTTCTCGCCACGCACCTCGACCTCACCCGGACAGAAGGCTGGCTGCGCCTGGCCGACGTTCCCGCCGCCATACGGCGCACCCTGGAGACCGTCGGCGTCGACACCGTCATCCCCTGCTACCCCAGCGTCCGCGAAGCCCTCTCGGCCTGAACCACCCCGCTGAAGGCAGGGGGCAAGGGAGATCGTCACATAGCACCATGAGCATGGGCACCCGACCCATACCGGATAAGCCGACTCGTTGCCCGGCCTGGGCTGAGCCCCCGTCCGTGATGCCCTGTCGGACCGATCAAGCCCGCAGCAGGGGTCACAGCGGTCCGACGTCACTGTGCCGACCGATCCACGGCTTTGCGGCTATGCGGCCGTGGCGACGGCGGTATCGGTACGGGCGTGGACGACCAGACGCGTGCCGACGGCTAGGGTCTGAGTTTGGAGCCTGCGCCGAACGGAGACGCTGTGGGTGGCCACGGACATCAGCACGTCGACATCGCCGCACATCCGGTGGGCGCGCAGCACCGCGGTGGCCACCAGTCGTGCCTTCCGATTAGTGGGTGGGTGGACGATCACGGAGGGCGTCGCGGCCGGAGGCGGCCGTGACGCCAGGAATCATGGCCTGCATCACGCACTTCCGACCATTCCCATGGGCCAGAGTGTGTGGGGCCTCAAAGGCTGGCAACCAGGCTCGTCGATGAAACGCCACCGAATTCGATGACGCCTCAACAGACTCAGCAGTTCGACCGCATGGGCGGCGTCATCCGGGGGCGCTGCGTGTCGATCCGGTCGGACGACAATGACGTCATGTTGAAATCGCTGATAGAGCGGGCGGGACTGTCGGAGGACGCGTCTGTGGCGGAGGTTGTCGAGGCGGTGCGCCTGATGCCGTACGGGCGTCCGGCGGAGCGGAGCGCACAAGGGGCCCTCGCCGAATGGCGGGGCACCTGCTCGACCAAGCACGCACTGCTGGCGTCCGTCCATTGGCCGCACACTGAGCCACGGCTGATCCATCGCGTCTACCGGTGCACACCCGAGGACGCCGCGCGCAGTTTCGGCCCGCTCGCGGCTGCCGCGGTGCCCCCGGAGGGCCTATGGGACGTGCACCGGTACCTGACCGTTGAACTGGACGGGCGTCGGATCGTCATCGACGTGACCTTTCCATCCGGGCTGGGACGGAGCCGGCTCGATGCCGATCGCGTGCGGCCCGGGGACCGACCATGCGACCGGTTCCGACCCGGATGCGGACAAACGCGCGTTGGAGGAGGCCCACTGCGACCCCAGAGTTCGCGAGCCCTTCATCGCCGCCCTCGCCTGCCGACCGTGACGGCTTGGGCGGCCTGGACGGACGATAGGTAGCAGCGCGTGGGCGCTACCCCAAGAGGGCACGGGATCGACTGTGCTGCCAGATCGCGTCAGTCTCCTGAAGCCGCTCCCATTGCTCCGGGGAGAGTTCTGGCGGAATCAGTTCAACCATGCGGGCCTCCGCTCTTGATGGGTCGCCACCCGTACTCTCGCGCCTTCCGGTCGGCACCGGAGCTCGCCCGACTGTGACTTCCCGACGGCCGGGCTGGCGGCCTCGTTCCCGTCCCGCAGGATGACGTCGTCGTCGGGTTCGCCGGCCGGGCCCCTTTTTTGCGGGCCCCGGCCGCATGCTGGTGGGCCCGCACGATCGTGGAGTCCACCGAGACCGCCCGGTCGAGGTCCTCGTCGGCGTCGGCCTGAGCCATCAGCGCGGTGAAGACGCGCTCCCAGGTGCCGTCGACGGCCCACATCCGCAGCCGGTCGTAGACACCTCGCCAGTTGCCTTACTTTCCCGGCAGGTGCACCCACTGCGTTCCGGTCCGGAACTTGAAGGCGATCGCGTCGATCACCTCCCGGTGATCCCGCCAGCGGCCACCCCGCACCGGCGTCCGGTCCGGGAGCAACGGCTCGATCCGCGCCCACTGCGCGTCAGTCGGCCTTGCGGGGCGCCTTCACTCCGGATTCTGGAGGTGCACGTAGGACTGCAAAGCCGCTGGGTCGAGCGGGCCGGGGAGCACGTCCGCGGCGGTGCCAGGGGACCGCAGTGGCAGCGGTTCGAGGCGTGCCGCTTGCCGCAGATCGGGCTCGTCGGAAAATCCCAGCTGTGTCCAGATGCGGTGGGCCAGCTTCGGCAGCAGCGGGTATCCGAGAAGGGCCACGCCCACGAGCCATTGCGCGTCTGGTACGAGGGGGTGGTCAATCCATTCGTCGAAGGCGGCCACGGCGGCCGTCAGATCCGGAGAGTAAGGGGTGAGCAGCGCATGCTGGCCCTTTGCCGCCTTGAGCGCAGGCTCAGCGCGGCGTACGGGATGCGGCTGCTCCCGCAGGCGGTCGAGGGCCGGGCGCAGCACCGCCGTCTGCCACGTGCGCAGTGCGTTGATGCGGTGGGTGAGTGTCTGGAGGGATATATCGGCCGGGCCGTGGTCGAGAGGCGCGTGCAGCAGTGCGTAGCGCAGCTCGTCGGCGGATACGGAGGTGCCTTCCAGCAGTTCGGAGAGCCAGATGCCGTGACGCTTGCTGGTGGAGCACTTGTGGCCTTCGAAGTGCAGCATGCCGTTGACGACGGTGGCGTCAAATGGCGCCAGAGTCCCTTTCGAGCCCTGGGCGATCACGTCCGGCACCAGCAGTCCGGGGGTTGAGTTGTCGCTGCCGAACAGTCCGACGGTGGTGACACCGCTGCCGGGCGTGAAGGGATTGACCGCGGCTCCGGTCGACGCCCGGTGGACCTCACCGCAGTAGACGCTGTAGAGGAAGTATCCGTTGCTGATCACCTTGTCGGCGGGCAGCGCCCGGCTGTGGATACCCCAGTCGCCCTGGCCGGTCAGCCGGACACGGCCGCCGTGGCCCTCCAGAGCGCGCAGCAGCGGAGCCAGGAACACCGGCCGCAGGCCCGCCGCGCGTTGGCGCTCGGCGATGGCGTGCGGATCATTGGCCGTCGTGAACCAGTTCTGCTCCGTACGCCACTCGACCGGGCTGTCACCGATCCGGGAACGGGCGCGGACCATCTGCTCGGGTAGGAAGTACTCCCCGCAGTAGGTGCAGGTGCTGCCACCGCAGGCGCGCCCGCAGTTCGGGCATTCGCCCGCGATCCACGGGCCGACCAGCGCTCGGCCGGTGTCCTCGGCGAACGGGATGCGCTCACTCTCCAGACGGGCGGCCCCCGTCGTCCGCAGCCGGGTCAGGACGTCCTCGTGGAGCTGTCGGTAGGCGTCCCGGTGTTCCTCACCGGAAGGGTCGATCCAGGCGTCGAGCTCGATGGAGAGGTGGGCGAGGTCGCGCGCGATCCCCGCGTGGTGGTCGCGGCAGGTCTCCTCGGGAGAACGGCCTTCGCGGTGGGCGGCGGCCACCACCCAGTCCTCGTACACGTCACTGCCGGTGATGACCGCGACCTCATGGCCCTGGGCGCGCAGCGCACGGGCGATGACGTCGGCACGGAGGTAGGTGCCGCCGCCGTGGCCGATGTGCATCCGGCCGTTGGGCGTCGGCTGCATGGGAACGAGCAGGACCTTCTGGTGTATGTGCATGGTGGCGGGTCACCCTTCGGCGAGGACGGCGATGAGGTGGTCGGTCAGGGCGGGCAGGGAGGTGATCCGGGGCCCGTCCCATGAGCGCGGCTCGCCGCACTCCACCAGGACGGCGGTCATGCCCGCCGCGGCGGCGCCGGCCAGTTCGCCGTCGGTGCCGTCGCCGACGAAGAGACAGGCGCTCGGCGGCACGCCGAGCCGGTCGGCGGCGGTGCGGAACAGCTCGGGGTCGGGTTTCATCACGCCGATCTCTCCGGAGAGCAGCAGTTCGTCGAAGCGGCCCGCGAAGACGGAGTCCCGCACCATCTCCCGTACGTCGGACGTGCAGTTGGAGACCAGAGCGGTCCGCAGCCCGAGCCGCCTCGCCAATGCCACGGCCTCGACCGCGCCGGGCAGGGGGGTGGCGAAGGCCTCGCCGTGCAGCCGTCGCCGCGTGGCCGCCGCGTCCTGCGCCTGGACCGCGGACCAGGTGCCTCCGACGTGGTCGCGCAGCCAGTCCAGGTACGTCGTGAACGGGCGGGTCTCGCGCACCTCCCTGGTGCGCTTCCACGCGTCGGCCAGCTCCGCGGGGTGCTGCCCGAGTGCCGTGGCGGTGGCCTCGAAGGTACGACGCTTGAGTTCCTCGGACAGCGGGACCAGCGTCTTCCACAGGTCGAACAGCACGGCCCGGGGCTCGCCCGGCCACACCTGGACAGCGGGTTCCTCCCAGCGGGAGTTGTCGATCACGACGTCGGCCATGGTCCGCGGCGGATGTTGCGCCAGGTAGGCGCGTTGGGCGGGCAGGTACTTGTCGGCGTACTTGAGCATGACCTCCGTGCCCTGGGTGGGCAGGTCGCGCTGCCGGGCGCGGTCCAGCACCGTGTCCTCGTCGACGTCCAGATGGACGAAGAAGTCGACGTAGGGCCGGGTCTCCTCACGATAGAGAAAGACGCCCTCCAGAATCACCACGGTGTCCGGACCGATGTCGTGACGGACCGTCCCCCACGCGTCGGAGGGCAGGTCGAGTGCGGCGACGGAGCGGTGGAGCCTGCCGTCCGTTCGCAGGGGCGCCAGCACCTCGGCGGCCAGCCGGGCGAAGTCGACGCTGCGCTCGTAGTACTGACGGGGTGCCGACAGCGACGGGTCGTACCGTTCGGCGCGGGGGCGGTGGAAGTCGTCCACGTGGACCACGGCGACCGGCATGCCCTGGGCGTGCAGCACCGCACGCAGCCGTTCGGCGAGTCGGGACTTGCCCGAGGTGTCGACCCCGGTGACGCCGACCACGTACGGGCGGGGGACGGTGGTGCGTCGTCCGGCCAGCAGGGCGGCCAACGCGTCGAGTACGGGCTCCTCGCTCACGCGCTCACCTCCGCGACGGGTGCGGTCAGCCGGTCCAGGCGGCCGGCCAGCCGTTGGTAGAGGTCACTCGCGTACGCGGTGTTGTCGCGACGGTCGAGCGGGGTGGGCTCCACACGCAGTACGGACAGCAGGGGATGCGCGGTTCCGGAGACCAGGAGCGCTCCGTCGTCGTCCGCGAGGAGCCGGTCGGGTGAGTCGCCGGGACGCACCAGCACACCGTCGACGTAGAGGTCCGGAGCCTGTCCGCGGTAGCCGAGCGCCTGCACGACGATCGCGGCCTCCTCGAACCGGTCGGACGCGTCGGCGAGGACGGCCGCGTCCACGAGGGTCGCGCCGGGCAGCTCACCCGCCCACAGGGCGCAGTACAGGGCGCGTGACCGATGGCGCAGGCCCGAGTCGCGATAGACGATGCCGGTCGCGGGACAGACATCGCGAGCGGGGTCGAACGGCCTTTCCCGGCCCGGTACTTGGTTGCGGTGGGCACGGTCCGCGCTGTCGTGCATGAGCCGGGCGGGGCCGCGGCGGACGACGTGCACGGTGGGCAGCGGTGCACCGGGGTGCTCGGCGCGCAGTTCGGTCCGCAGGTCGAGCAGGATCTGCAGAGCGGACATCGCGCTGTGTGAACTGCCCGCGACGACGACCGGTCGTCCGTGGGCCGCGAGCAGCCGGCCCTTGATCTCGGACCGGCGGGCCGTGGCGATCACGGAGCCGGACAGCAGGACCTTCGTCCGCCAGGAGGCAAGTTCCGGATGAGCGCGCTCGGTTCGGCCGGTGGCAAGCACCGCGTGCCGGGCGGACTCCGTGCTGCCGTCGGCGAGTTGGACGTCCACCCGATGCCTGTCGCTGTCGGCGTGCACCGCGACGACCGTGCTGTCCAGCCGCGTCCCTTCCGTCCCGAGGGCGCTTTGGAGGGTGCGTCCGAGCGTGGTCAGGGCGTCGGCCAGCCGGTGCATGGCGACCGGCTGCTCCGCATGGGCGACGTCCGTCAACGCCGGGGAGTGGGCCAGGGGCGCGAACGGACCGCTCAGGTCGAGGTGTTTGAAGAAGCGGGAGCCGATCGAGGTGGTGGTGATGCCGTAGCGGGCGAAGCCGCCGGGACCCACGCCGGGGCCGCGCTCGTACACGCGGACACGATGCCGCAGCAGGGCCGGGGCCGACGAGAGGAACGTGGTGGTGCGGAAGCCACCCCCGATGAAGGCGATGTCGCTGTCCACGACGGGCGATGCCACGGCGGGTGACGACACGGAAGGCGATGCCGTGGCGGGCTGCGCCATGGCGGGCTGCGCTGCGGGCTGCGCTGAGCGGGGATCCATCAGATGCCCTCCGACACGAGCAGTTCGGTGAACCGGTCGCAGATGATGTCGGCCTCTTCGAGCGTCAGCACGAGCGGGGGCCGGATCTTCAGGACGTTGCCGTGTCCGTAGCGGGAGGTCCGGATCACCAGCCCGTGGTCCAGGGCACGTTCGGCCAGCCGGTTGGTGAGCGCGGCACTCGGACGGCCCGCCTCGTCGACGATCTCGACGCCGATCATCAGACCCACTCCGCGCACGTCCGCGATCTGCGGGTGAGCGCCGCGCAGGGCGTCCAGCCGGTCCAGGATGTGCCCGCCCGTCGTACGGACGTTGGCCAGGAAGTCGGCATCGTCGATGATGTCCAACGTCGCCAGAGCCGCCGCGGCGGCCAGCAGGTTGGCGCCGTACGTGAAGGAGTGATCGTTGGTCGGCAGGCCGGCCAGCTCGTCGCTGGTCAGAATGGCCGCGACCTGGGCGCCCGAGCCGCCGAGCCCCTTGGCGAGGGTGATGGCGTCCGGGTCCACACTGAAGTGCTCGGCGGCGAACATGCGCCCGGTGCGGCCGATGCCCGTCTGCACCTCGTCGAAGATCAGCTTCATGCCGTGGGTGTCGCACAGCTCGCGCAGCGCGGCGAAGTACCCGTCCGGCGGAACGATGTTGCCACCGTTGCCCGAGATGGGTTCCACGAGCACGGCCGCCACGCTGCCGCTACTGGCGTACTCCAGGAAGTCGTTGATGCGGTCGACGCACATCAGCTTGCACGAGCGCGGGTCCTGGCCGTAGAAGCAGCGCATGCAGTACGGGTCCGGCACCTGGAGGCCACCGTGATAGAGCTGCGCCAGCGGCTGCTTGCGGAAGGCGTTGCCCGACAGGCTGGCCATCATCACCGTCTGCCCGACGTGACTGCGGAACAGGGTGATCACGTCCCGGCGGCCGGTGGTCCGCTGCGCCATCTTCACGGCGCCCTCGTTCGCGGCCGAGCCGCCGTCCACCTTCAGATGGGCCTTGCTGATGGTCTTGGGGGCAAGCCGCACCAGACGGTGGGCGAGGGCGTTGATCGGGGCGGTCTGGAAACCCGACGTCACGTGGATGAGCTGGTCGGCCTGGTCCTTGATGGCCTGGACCACGGCGGGATGGCGGTAGCCGAGGCTGAGGTTGAACGTGGCGGACGCGCAGTCGATGTAACCGCGGCCGTCGGAGTCGTACAGATGGATGCCCTCACCGGCCACCATCCGGGTGTCGGAGACCGGATAGTAGACGGCGCTGGCGTTGTTGATCTCTTGCTCGGGCACAAGGCCCGGGGCCACGAGGTGAGGGGGCAGCGACATACGAGGACTCTCCAAGCTCGGTGCGCTCTGCGGCGGGGAAGCGGGGACGGCGGTGCTGGGGCGCGGGCGCGCCGACGGCGGCGGGGCGCGTGCGGGGCCATGGCTGCGGCGACGGCCCGCCTAGACGGCGGCCCGGGGCCGGACCTCGGTGTACAGGCCCTGCGCCGCCAGGAGGCCGGCCAGGTCCCGGGCCTGCGTCTCGGTACCGTTCAGCAGACAGGACCAGCCCTCCACTTCGGCCTCCACATAGGCGGAGATCACCTGCCGCGGAGTGGCCCCGGGCAACGCGTCCGCGATCAGCGACATGCCGTGGTCCACGGAGTGTGGATCGCCGGGCAGCAGACAGGCGTCGAACGCCCCGCCCGCCGGTCGCGGACGCCACGCCGCGCGCCAGCCGTCGTCCTGCGCGATCCTCCAGAACGCCCGCGCCTCGCCGAGCAGCTCCGACCGGGGTACGGCGGCCAGCCGGCCGGTGATCCCCTCGGTGGTGCCCTCGTCGCGGTGCCGTACGAAGGGCCGCCCGGTGGGCAGGCTGACCAGGTACTTCTCCACGTTGGGGGCGATCTCGTGCGGCTCGGTCGGCGTGTGCACGCAGTTGGCGAACGCCGATGTCCCGAACCGTGCCCGTACCTTGCTCCGCACCTCCACGCACCGGCCGACCACGTCCGATCCGCGAACCACGACGACCTCGCACGGTCCGCTGGTGAGGTACAGCTTCAGCAGTTCGGCGGTGATCGGGTACTTGGGCCCGGCGAACTTGGGCCAGGTGTCCATGACGTCCTCGTCCTCCAGGCAGACCTCGTAACGCAGCTCGACGCTCAGCCGCGAGGCCTCCAGGAGCACATCGACGTACTCACGAGCCTCAGGAGAGCGGTAGCCGTCCGGCTTGACGACCAGGACGCTCAGTTCCCCGGGTACTGCCTGGTGGGACATGGGGTGCCCTTTCTCTTCGAACGGTGTGCCGCTCATACCGCGAACTCGTATCCGTCGTGCCGGCGGGCCCGTTCCGCCGAGAGGCGGAAGGCGGTCAACGCGGCCGCCAGCCACAGCAGGCCCGCCACGGCGGCGAACACCGCCGGGCGTGCGACGGCGGCCGGCCCGGCGCCGTCGGCGAGGGCGCGCACCGCGGCCAGACCATGGGTGGCCGGGAGCGTCTCCGCCACCAGACGCACGCCGAACGGCCAGAAGCCGGTGGGCACCTGCACCCCGCTGATCGCCATGGTGACAAGGAAAGCGGCGTTGTAGACGATGTTGCGGACGGCGGGCGCGGCGAGGACGAACGCGCCGAGGAACAGGCCGAAGCAGTACGTGCCGAACGCGGTCAGCAGCACCAGCGCCATCAGCGCGGGCACCTGGGCCGCGGTGAAGCGCACACCGAACAGCGGATCCAGCAGCAGCAGCGCGACCAGGGAGGTACCGCAGCCGCTGACCGGCCACTGGAGGCTGCGGCCGACGAAGACCCAGCCCATCTCGCTGGGGGCGGCGGCCATGAGCGCCAGGGTGCCCTGGGCGCGTTCCCAGCTCGTCGACACCACCACGGTCATGGCCTCGATGACACAGGTCGCCACCGAGTTGCCGAGGACGAGGTAGCGCGTCTGTTCGGTCGAGTGCAGGAAGGAGCCGATCAACGCGAAGAAGGTGACCTGGCAGAGCATCCGGCCCAGCCAGCCGAACGTCCAGCTGTACCAGGTGTAGGTCGCGCGGAAGTCGGCCAGGGCGTTGGCGGCGGACGCGCGGACCACCCGGCTCACGACGACGACGCGGGAGGTGGTGATGTCCATACGGCCTCACATCCGGGCCAGGGTGCCGGTGACCCGGACCCTGCGCAGAATTCGGTCGATCAGCAGGGTCCCGGCGGCGTAGCCCGCCAGCCCCAGCAGAACGACGGCCAGCAGTCCGCCGGTCGCGTCGTGCACCGGGCCCGGGCTCACGGCGGCCCGCAGCACCTGGGCGCTCCAGGACAGGAACACCGCCTTGCTCGCGGGCTGCAACCAGTGCGGGAGATAGCTGACGGGCACCAGGACCCCACCGAGCAGGAAGAACGGGAAGCTCAGGGTGTTCTGGAGGATGCGGGCCGAGGGTGCCAGCACGAACAGGGCCGATACACAGCTCGCGGTACCCGCCATCGCGGCGGCGGTGAGCAGCACCCCGACGAGGAACAGCACGGGGTGGGCGATGGTCACCAGCACCCCGAAGCCGGCCCAGGCGACGAGCCAGGCCTCCGCGAGGCTGAACGTGCTCAGGAGGGTCACCGCCGCGATCCGGGCCGCGATCACCGACGAATAGCGCGCGGGTGTGGCGACCACGGCCTCCAGCGTGCCGCGTTCGCGCTCGTGGCCGATCAGTTCGCCGCCCGCCATCAGCGCCATCGACCACAGGGACATCAACACCGGTGCCAGTACGGCGAATCCCGCCAGGTCCCGGCGGTCGGCGTGCTCGGTGATGGCGAGGAAGAGACAGGTGTACAGCGGCGCGGTCACGAAGACGTGGAGGGTGTCAGGGGTTCGCAGAGTCATCACGATCTGGAGGCGGAAGACCTGCCAGAACAGGGTCGGGCTCATCTGGCCACCCGCATTCCGCGGTCCTGGACCAGGTGCCGGTAGACCTCGGCCAGGCCGGGGCGGACGGTGGCCAGCGAGGTGACTCCCGCCTCCACCAAGGTGCGCAGGACCTCGCGGGTGGTGTCCGCCGCGGCTATCTCGACGGTGATCCGTCCGTCCGGCGTCCGCTCCAGCGAGGAGACACCGGCCAGGCCGCGCAGGTCCTCGGCGACGGCGGCGGGAACGTCCGCGGCCGTCACCTTCTCGTAGGCCGACATCCGGCGGGCCAGCACCTCGGGCCGGTCGGTCGCCAGGACCCGGCCCTGGTCGATCAGCGTGACCTGGTCGCACACGGCCTCGGCTTCCGCCATGTCGTGCGTGGTGATGAGGACCGTGCGGCCCTCCGCGCGCAACTCCTGCACCAGCGTGCGGAAGTCGTAGGCGGCCAACGGGTCCATGCCGGCCGTGGGCTCGTCGAGGATGAGGACCTTGGGGTCGCTGACCAGGCCGCGCGCCAGGTGCAGCCGCTGTTTCATGCCCCGGGAGAAGCCGTCCACCCGGTCGTCCGCCCGCTCGCCGAGACCGACGCGGTCCAGCAACGCGTCGGTGCGTCGGCGCAGTTCACGCCCGTGCAGGCCGTAGAGCGCACCCCACAGAGCGAGGTTCTGGCGGGGTGAGATCCGGCCGTACAGGCCTCGGTCGCCGCCGAAGACGATGCCGATCAGCGGTTTCACCGCCCGTGGGGTGGCGGCGACGTCGTGGCCGCACACCCGCGCCGAACCCGCGCTGGGCAGCAGCACGGTCGTGAGGATCTTGCACAGGGTCGTCTTGCCGGCGCCGTTCGGCCCGAGCAGGCCGTGCACCTCGCCGGGGCGGACGGTCAGGTCGATGCCACGCAGCGCCGTGACGATGGCTTCGGGACGGCGGCGAGAGCCGAACTCCCTTGTGAGGCCGCGCACTTCGATCGCGTCGACGTCGGGGACGGTCATGCGCCGGCCTCCTCGTCCGTGACGGCGGCCAGGGCGGCGGCCAGCCGGTCCGGTGCCACCAGTTCGCCGGCCACCAGCAGGAAGTCGCCGACCGGTGTACGGGCGAGCGTCATGTCGTCCCGGTGCTCCAGCACGCATCGCTCCCCGGTCCGTACCGCACGGGTCAACGGCATGCCCCAGACCAGCTGACCTGAGTCGAGCCGATCCGGGACCGAGTCGTCCGGCTCCGGTCGCGTCCGGGGCGCCGCGGCCCGGCGGCCCCGCTCCTCGGCCGCCGCGGCGGTCAGCGCCCGGCGCAGCGGTTCGGCCTGCGGATGAACGACGGCCGCGCTCAACAGGTCCAGCAGTTCTACGAGTTCGGGTGCCAGGTGGTACGTGACGGCGGCCTCGGCCACCGCCACCGGCTTCAGCGCCCCGCTGTCGAGCAGGATCAGCAGGTCGACGGCGTCCTTGGTGTGGAACGCGCGCTGGAACCGCTCCTCGGCCACCGACAGCAGGTCGGCCAGGACTTGGTCCTCCGGCAGTCGAGGCCGCACGGGTACGGTGGAGAAGTCGCCGCAGAACGCGGCCGTGCACAGCTCCACCCGGATCTCCTCCTCCATCAGAGGGTCGGGGGACGGCCAGAGGACGGCGAGCATGACGTGCGGCCGCCCGTCGGCGACGAACAGTGACAGTTCCGCGGGCTCGCCGCCCAGCGAGCACAGCGTGAGCGCGGCACGCCACAGCTGTTCCTCGTCCTGTGCGATGAGGTCGAGGTCGCCCACCGGTCGCCGGACGCCCGTCGGATAGTGGCCGGCCAGGGAGGGGCCCTTGACGGTCACGATGCCCGGGCGGTCCGCGAGCGCCGAGCGCAGTTCGGCGTAGCGGGCGGCCCGGGAGCGGGCCCGTTCCAGGAGATCCCTGCTGCCGCTGCCGGGCTCGGTGCCTTCGGCGACGGCCAGTGAGACGACCAGTTGGGCGAGCGTTCCCGACGTCTGCTGGGCGTGGCGGACCAGGCGGTACGCGCCTTCGTGCTCGGGGACGTCGAGCAGCCGGTGCAGCAGATCCAGGTCGAGTGGTGCGGTGGTCATGACTGCCGGGCCCCCTTCAAAGTCTCGGCCAGCTCCTGGGCGTCCGTCGTCCAGTAGCGGTGATGTACCTGCCAGCCCCGCGCGCAGAGGGCGTCCGTGACCCGGCCGCCTCCGCCGTCGAGGCCGTGGACGACATGCCCGGTCAAGGGGAGTCGCGCCTTTCGTGCGAGGCCGGCCACGGCGGCGACCAGCGCCTGGCGGCCCGCCGGGCCGTCGGCGTCGGGTTCGACGAGGACGTCCACCAGCTCCATGTGAGCCTCCGCGGTGATCTCGTCCCACGCGTCGGCGACGACGGTGGCGTGGCCGACCGGGACGTCCTGTTCCCACACCAGCAGCGACTGCCGGGAGGGTGTGTCGAGCAGGGCGTCGGCCTCGGTGGTCGCGGCTTCGAGGTCGGCGGGCCGATTCTGCGCACGCGCGGCGTGCAGAATGGCGCGGACGAGCCAGTCGGCCAGCAGCGGCCGGTGTTCCTCCCGTGCCGGCGTTACCCGGGGCCCGTCGGAAGCGGCCGGCATCTCCGCGTCCTCGTTCAGCCGTACGTAGGTGAGGTCACGGTGCCACGGCTGCGGAAGCCGGACGGCTGCGCCGGCGCGCACGACGAGCGCGGACACCCCGGGATGCTCGGCGAGCAGCGCCCGCCACAGGGTCCGTGAGGCCTCGGCGTCCGACAGCAGCGCCGGGTCGGCGTACTCCACCAGCAGGCGCCGATCACCCGACAGGGGATCGGTGGAGACTCCCGCCACGCACGGCAGCCCGGACACGACATGGAGCAGCTCCGCGTCCTGCGCGGACTTCAGATAGCCTTCGGCGGCGTACATCAGGCGGCCACCGAACGGACCGTCATCCGCAGCTCCCGGCGGACATGCGCGGCGGCTCGCCGCACGTCGTCGACGCCCACCTGCCGCAGGCCGGCGATCTCGCTCTCCAGGGACCAGACCCGTCCGGTGGCGCACGTGCGCTCGGCGATGAGTTTGGCGTACTCCAGCGGTGTCTCGGACTCCAGGACCAGGCTCATCTCCGCCTGGCGCACGGCCGCGTCGAAGTCGTCAGGGGCGAGCCCCTGTTCGGCCACGGTGGCCAGCAACTGGTCCACGACCTCACGGACTTGGCCGGCCGCCGAGGCTTCCGCGCCGATGAGCAGCCGCCAGGCGCCCGCTTCGCGGTAGCCGCGGTCCCAGGCGTGGAACGAGTAGGACAGACCGTGCTCGCTGCGCAGCGTGCGGTAGAGCAGGGACGAGGGACTCGAACCCAGGAGGTGGGAGAGGACACCGTAGGCGGCCCGCCCCGCCGCGTCGGCCCGTGGGGAACGCGCGCCGAAACAGAGCCAGGTGAAGCTCGCTTCCCCGGGATCCGGCAGCGGATCGTCCGGGCCCGCGGGCTCCAGGGGTGCTCGGGGCGCCGGTTCCACCGGTCCCCCGGCCTCCGGGACGGCGGAGCCGGCCAGTACGGCGGGGACTCTCGGGCCCACGACGACCAGAGCACCGGGAGCCCGGACGAACCGCTCACGGTGGACGGCGGTCAGTTCCTCCACCGTCACCGCGGCGAGGTCGTCGGGCGCGCCGCCGACCGGGCGGCCCAAGGGGTGTCCGGGAAAGAGACCGGCGAGGACGGCGTCCTGGACGGCGTCCGAGGGGTCGGCCGCCGCGGCGGCCAACTCCTGCAGCACGACAGCACGTTCACGGTCCAGCGTGTGGCTGTCGAGCACCGGCTGGAAAACGGCGCGCAGCAGTGCGGCGGCCACGTCCTCGGCGTCGTCGGCATGTGTCTGCGCGTAGTACAGCATCACTTCGAGGCCGGTCTGCGCGTTGGCCTGACCGCCGCGGCGCTCGACGTACTCGCTGAACGACCAGGCGGGTCCGTCGCCCCCGAGGGGACTGGACATCACCAGGTGTTCGAGCAGGTGGGCGATGCCGCCGCGGCCCCGTGGATCGTCGCGCGAGCCATGGGCGAGCGCGAGGCAGATGCTGGTGGTCTTCAGCCGCTCGTCGACAACGGCGAGCACAGGGACGGAGGTGCCAGCCGGCCCCGGAAGGCGGGCGGTGAGGTCGTAGACAGTCAAGCGCCACTCTCGCAGGGCCGTGCGCGGCGGGAACCGCCGCGATGTGCGGATGAACCAGAAGAAAAGGAGGTGCGGCGGGGGGGGGGGGCGGGGCGGGCGGGTCAGCCGCGCGG
>NZ_JBHYXD010000006.1:146722-152375 GCF_042751995.1 Streptomyces sp. NPDC059371
CCGGCTCGGCCCGCCCCCCCCACACACAGGGGGGGCGCGGCGGGCGCGGCCCCCCGGGCGCCCCCCGCCCCCCCCCGGACTATGCGGTGCCTCAGGCCTTGGCGGCCTTGACCTTCACCTTGTCCAGGCGGGGACGCAGGCCGGTGGCGTGGTTGCGAGTCATGTCGCTCTCCTTCGATCTCTTGGTTGTGGTCCGGAGCCTGATGGCCCCGACCGCTGAGAACGTTAGGCAGCACGTGTCAACAGGGCGTCGACATCGGCTCTGTGACGGTCGCCGACCAGACGTTGATCGGTTGTCGACGTGACCGTGCCACGATGGCCGCCCGCAGGTACGAAGCGGCTCAACCGTAGGAAAGTGAGATACACGTGATGATGCGTGGCAAGACTCGCAAGCTGATCCAGTGGCGTACCGTCGCCGCCCTCGCGTTCGTCGCCCTTCTGACGGGAACGATCGGCGTTGCGGAAGGAGCCGGCGCGGACGCCGGGGTCCGTTCGGCTTCCTCCGTCGCCACCTGGAACAACACCGGTTCGAACTGCACCGTCTGCACACCCATCAGCTAGCCCCGCGGCAGAGGACGTTGTCCGTTCATGAGCGGCGTCCGGTACACGCTCTCGGCGCGCCGGACGCATGTCCTCGTACTTGGGCCTCGGGCCGGTGCGCGCCAGGGCGAATGCCGTGAGGCGTCGGAAGCCTTCCGGGACCGCGATGGAACAGGCGATGGAACAGGCCGGCCGACCGTCGGCCCCGTCGGCTTCCCTCACGTCTGGTCGGCGGGAGAGTCCGAGGCGCGCATGACAGCTGCGAGGGCGTCGGCAGCCTGACCGGCCTCGGGCAGCCCGAGACGCACGAGCATCTGGTGCGCCGCTTCGAGCAGCGTCCATGCCCGGTCCGGCTCGCCGAGCTCTGCCAGGATGCGGCCGAGTATCAACCGTGCCGTCGCGAGGTCGCGGTCCCCGCCGTTCTCCTCCAGCAGCGCGAGCGCCTCCTCCGCGTGCACGGCGGCGCCGTTCAAGTCACCCGTGCGACTCAGCGTTTCGGCGAGCCGGTAACCCGCCTGTGCGGCCCGGTCCCGAATCCCCGCTGTCCGGCACAGGTGCAGGCACTCCCGCAGCCGCCCGGCCGCCGCGTCCCAGCGCTGCTGGCCGTGCAGGGCCAGCCCCAGCACGTACAGCGCATACGCCTTCATTCCCGTGTCCTCGCCCACGGACTGCAGGTCTTCGAGCGCTCTCTCGCACGGGGCGACCGCAGCGGCGGGCTGTCCGTTGCGGATGAGAGTGAGTGCCGCGTTGAGTGTGGTGGCCACTGTGCCGGAGCGGTGCCCGAGCTTCTCGGCCAGGTCCAGGGCGGCGTCGAAGTGGGCAAGCGCCTCCTCATAGCGGCCGAGGAACTGTGCCGCTATTCCGAGATCGTTGTGCGCTTGCCGCAGGATCGCCTGGTCACCGGTGTCACGGCAGACCGTCACCGCCTGCGCGGCAAGCCGTTCGGCGCGAACCGCATCACCGGCACGCAGGGCGAAGGAGCCGCTGAGCCACCGGGCCCTGCCCAGTGCCCGCAGGTTCCCGTGAGCCTCGGCGGCTGCGACCAGTGCCTCGGCCGCCCCCGTCAGCCTTGGCAGCGCCACCTCCTGGCCGAAGGCGGTGAGAGCGATCAGCAGATCTGTGGCCACCGGCAGAGAGGAGGGGTCGTCCGCCGCATGTCGCAGTGCTGCCAGAATGCCATCGCCCTCTTCGGCGACCCAGGCGCGTGCTGCCGGCGCGTCGGCGAAGTCCAGACCCGCGGAACGAAGCGGCCCCAGGCACTCGGTCACGGGGTCACCCGGCACGACACGGCGGAAGGCCTGGCAGGCGCTGGCCAGGAGGAAGTCGAGCAGCCGCCGGACCGCCGCACCGGCCGGCTCCGCGTCTTCAGGTGTGGGGAGGTTGCGGGCGAAGGCCCGCAGGAGGTCGTGGTAGCGGTAGCGGCCCGGCGCGGGTGACTCCACCATGGAGGCGTCGACCAAGGACTCCATCACGTCTTCGGCACTGCCCTGGTCGAGGTCGAGCACGGCCGCCACGGCAGGCAGTCCGAGGTCGGGCTCGGCGGCCGGCGCCAGCACCCGGAAAGCGTGCGCCTGAAGGGAGGTCAACTGCTGGTAGCCCAGCTCGAAAGCCGCGTCGATGGCGATGTCGCCGAACCGCAGATGGGTGATGCGGCTGCGTTCATCGGCAAGCTTGCGGACCAGAGAGGCGATCGTCCACCCGGGGCGCGCGGCCAGCCGCGCTGCCACGATGCGCGTGGCCAGGGGCAGTTGGCCGCAGACAGCGACCAGTTCTCGCGCAGCGTCGGTTTCGGCGGCAAGACGCTCGATACCGACCACCTCCTCCAGCAGCGCCAGCGCCTCCTCCCGAGTGAAGACGTCCAGAACGATGTGCACGGTGGCGTCCAGCCCCGGCGTGCGCGCCTGGCTGGTGGCGATCACCGCGCAGCCCGCGCTACCGGGCATGAGATGGCGCAGCTGCACCGCGTCACGCGCGTCGTCGAGGACGACCAGGACCCGACGACGATCCAGCAGGGTTCTGAACAGCGCACCGCGGTCTTCCAGTTCGTCGGGCAGCTTGTCGGTCGGCACGCCCAGCGCGGTGAGGAAGCTGCCCAGGACACCGAACGGATCGGCCGCGGCGACGCTGCTGCCGCCCAGATCGGCGTAGAGCTGACCGTCCGGATAGTGGTGCCGAGCGCGGTGGGCCACATGCAGGGCGAAGGTGCTCTTGCCGACGCCGCTCATCCCCGTCACGGCGACCGTGGTCAACGCGCGTTGATCCGAAGCGGTGAGCAGGTCGTGCAAGCGCTGCGCGAGCAGCTCGCGACCGATGAAAACGGATGTGTCGGCGGGGAGTTGCGCCGGAGCAGGCAGAAGGACCCGGGGGGCGTCGGTGAGAAGCCGCTCGTCCGTGCCCTGAGGACCGTCGCGAAACGCCGAACGTGAGCGGACCCCGGCCGAGTCGTCGCCCGAGTCCTGTAACTGATCCGGACGTAGGCCTGCTTCCGGTTCGTGCCGCGCGGGCGGGCCCCCTTCGTTCCGCCCTGTACCGCGGGCCTCCGTGCGGGACAGCTCCTCGTCGGCCCGCACGACCATGGGATCGGCGACCTGATCGGCACGGGGTCGAGATATCCGGGCTTCTGCAGGTGTGTGGACGATTGCGGTGCCGCTGAGAATGCGTGTGTATTCCTCGGCCAGTTCCTGCCCGGGGCTGACCCCGAGCTCCTCGGCGAGGTGACGGCGCACACGGTCGTGCACGGCAAGTGCCTCCGACTGCCGCCCTGTCGCGTACAGCGCGCGCATCAGCAGCGCATGGGGCCGTTCGCGCAAGGGGTGCGCAGCAGTGAGTTCGGACAACCCCGGCAGAGCGGCCTGGAAGCGGCCCAGCCGGACGGTCAGGTCGAGTCGCTCCACCTGAAGTGTGACTTTGAGTTCTTCCAGGCCGTCGCGCCGACGTGCCGCGAAGGGACCGGGCACACCTGCCAGTGCCTCGCCCTGCCACAGGGACAGGGCTCGGCCGGCCGTCTCCTCGGCCTCATGCAAGTGGCCCTCGCCCCGAAGACGTGCTGTCTGCTGAGCCAGCGACTCGGCGTGCCAGGCGTCCACCGCACTGTCGGACACGGCGAGGCGGTACCCGTCGGCAGCTGACAACAGTTTGTCCGGGGTCGAGGGATCCCCTTCCAGTAGTCGGCGCAGCCGCCAGACGTAGGTGCGGATCGTTGTCGCCGCGGACTTGGGGAGCGCGGTCTCCCACAGGGCATCGACGAGATCGTCGAAGGACACCGCGTGTCCGGCGCGCAGCAGCAGGGCCGCGAGAACGGCGACCTGCTGGGGAGGACCGACCGCCAACTCGGCATCGCCACGAAAGGCCCGCACTGTCCCCAGCACCCGAAAGGTGATGTCCTCGGCTGCCTCTGCGCTCATGCTGTTTCTCCTCGGCCTGGGGTGGATGGCCGTATTTCGGTCACCTGCGGCTACGTGCGCGCGGGTTCGCCGTATGGCACGCTTCTGTCTCTTTGTCCTTCACTTCGAAGATGATCACTCTGTCCCCCAGGTTGCTTCTGGTGCAAAGGGGCTGGCCCGCGGGTTTCGGACAATCGGACAAGGATCGGGCCCGCTCATGTTGATGGAGTGACTCGATGGAGTGACGCGTATCACCGAGGTTGAACTCGTCGTTTCGTAGGGGCTGGCGACCAGGGACTGAGACACGGCAGGTGGCAAGCGAGATGCACGTGCGCTGCCCGGACCGGCTGCCGGAGGACGCCTGCCGGCAGGTGCGGGTGCAGACGGCGGAGCTGTCGCCGGTCGTCCAGGCGCTGTCCCCGACGGCGGGCCCTGGCCGGACTCAGGGGTGCGCTGCGCCACCACGGCGTGGACGCCGGTCGGTTGGGAGAGGTGCCGCGGGTGCGGACGGTTTCAAGGCTGGGCATCGGCGTCCGCGTCGGGACCGGCCCGTCCATCACCGTTGAGCCCACCACCTCCGACCGGATCACCGGGTTGGGCGGGGTTCTCGCCATCGCGCCCCATCAGGTCGCGGACTTCCTCGAGCCACTTCCCATCGAGGCCCTCCACACGGCGTCGGGTATGCCGCCCTCGACGTCTCTACGCTCGCCTCATTGGCCTGGAGTGATCAGCGGGCCTGGCGACGGCATCCACGAAGCCTTCCTCGGCCTCGCTCCATGGCTCGTCGGCCACAGACACGTCCAACGGCTTTCCCAGGACCTCCAAAGCCCGTTCGGAGCCTCGACACACCAAGCCCGGGTGGCGGTGTGTCCGCCACCCGGGCTTGGTGTTTCAGGTGTGCTGGGTCAGGTGATCGTGCAAGGGATCAGGTGGTTCTGGTCCGGTCCCAGTGCCAGTCGCCGGTGCCCGAGTCCCATACCTTGACGGGGTTGTTGAAGTCGGCGCCGGTGGAGGTGAAGGTCCACAAGGCCGAGTGACCACGCCCGTCGGAGGTGTCCGCGTACTTGTACAGAGCGCCGACGTCCGACTTGCCGTCGCCGTTGAAATCACCGGCCACGAGCTTGCTGTTGTCCGCCGCCCAGGAACCGGTACCCGAATCCCACAGCTTGACGGGGTTGTTGAACCCGGCACCGTTCGAGGTGAAGGTCCACAGCCCGGAGTGACCACGCCCGTCCGAAGTGTTGGCGTACTTGTACAGAGCGCCGACGTCCGACTTGCCGTCGCCGTTGAAATCACCAGCAACCAGTTCGCTGTTGTCCCAGTGCCAGTCGCCGGTGCCCGAATCCCACAGCTTGACGGGCTTGTTGAAGCCGGTTCCGGTGGAGGTGAAGGTCCACAAGGCCGAGTGACCACGCCCGTCAGAGGTGTCGGCGTACTTGTACAGAGCGCCGACGTCCGACTTGCCGTCGCCGTTGAAATCACCGGCCACGAGCTTGCTGTTGTCCGCCGCCCAGGAACCGGTACCCGAATCCCACAGCTTGACGGGGTTGTTGAACCCGGCACCGTTCGAGGTGAAGGTCCACAGCCCGGAGTGACCACGCCCGTCCGAAGTGTTGGCGTACTTGTACAGGACGCCGACGTCCGACTTGCCGTCGCCGTTGAAATCACCAGCAACCAGTTCGCTGTTGTCCCAGTGCCAGTCGCCGGTGCCCGAATCCCACAGCTTGACG
>NZ_JBHYXD010000006.1:152472-154901 GCF_042751995.1 Streptomyces sp. NPDC059371
TCGCCGTTGAAATCACCAGCAACCAGTTCGCTGTTGTCCCAGTGCCAGTCGCCGGTGCCCGAATCCCACAGCTTGACGGGCTTGTTGAAGCCGGTCCCGGTGGAGGTGAAAGTCCACAAGGCCGAGTGACCACGCCCGTCAGAGGTGTCCGCGTACTCGTACAGGACGGCGACGTCGGACTTGCCGTCGCCGTTGAAGTCGCCGGAGAGGGTCTTGCTGAGGCTCCAGTTCCAGGACCCGGTTCCCGAATCCCACTGCCTGACCGGGTTGTTGAAGCCGGCGCCGTTCGAGGTCTGCAGCCACAGGGCGGAGTGGCTGGTGCCGTCGGAGTTGGCTCCGTAGTCGTACAGGTAGGCGGCGTCGGACTTGCCGTCGCCACTGACGTCACCAGGCTTGTCAGACTTGTGGCTGAGCGCCTGGCCGATGTCGATGCGGGGGGTGCTGCCGCCGGTGTAGGAGATGGGCTTTCCCGTGGCCTTCAGCAGCTCTTCGAGGGAAGCGATGCTTCTGGTGGGGAACGCCTGTCGAAGGACCGCCAGGGCACCGGCCACGTGCGGGGCGGCCATGGAGGTGCCGCCCTTGGAGGCGTATCCGCCGCCGGGCACGGAGGAGACGATGCTGGTGCCGGGAGCGAAGAAGTCGAGCAGCGGGCCGCGGTTGGTGAAGGTGGACAGTTCGTCGTCGTCCGTCGTGGCACCGACCGCGAGAGCGGAGGAGACGCAGGCGGGCGCGCTGACCGCGTCGGTGTATCCGTTGTTACCGCCCGCGACGACGGTGGCGACACCTGTGTCGAGCAGCTGATCGATCACCGCGTGGCGCGGATCGTCCTCACAGGCACTGGTGTACCGGCCGCCGCCGAGGCTGAGGTTGGCCGCGACGAGCGGGGTCCCGGACTGCTTGAGTTCCCACACCTTCTCAAGCCCCGCGAGCTGGGCGCTGGTGAAGCTCAGGACACATGGTGCGGCGTCGGCTCCGCAGTAGTCCTCCGAGGTGAACTTGCTGAAGACCTGGATGGCGACGATGGAGGCACCAGGAGCGACACCGCGAGCCGGCGCACCGGTGATGCCCTTGCCGTCGCCCGCGGCGATACCGGCCACGTGGGTTCCGTGGTCGCATTCGGAGATGGTCGCGCACGGCCCGGTCTCGGAGTCGGCCGAGCCGGCGCCCTCCTGCGCCTCGGTGCCGTTGGGGCACAGACTGGTGGCGGAGAAGTCGGCGTCGATCGGTGAGAAGCACGCCTCGGCGACGACCCGCCCCTTGAGGAAGGGGTGATGGGTGGCCACCCCCGTGTCCAGGACGGCGATCGCACTGCCCGCTCCGGTCAGCCCCGCAGCGGCGGGCGAGGTTCCGCCGATGAGGGGAACGCTCTCGTCCAGGGACGGCGGCACCGGGATGTCCTCGGTGACGCTGACCACGTTGCTCTGGGCGGCCAGCTTTTGCAGGCCGGCATGGTCCACCTTGACCGTGACCAACGGCAGGGTCGCGAAGGACTGCATCGTCTTGCCCGTGGCGGCCGCGGCGGACAGGTCCGCGCGCTCCTTGGTGAGGACGTTGACGCGGACCTTTCCGCCGTTCGCGGTCTTGTCGTAGAGCGGCGGATCGACGGGATCTTGGGTAGCTTCGGTGGCTGTCGAAGGGCTCAGTGGCGCGGACGCCTGGGCCGGTATCGCAGCGGCGAGGGAGATGACCGTCATCGCGGTGACGACTGTCATCCAGCTCGTTCTCTTCATAGCGCCTCGGTGAGCAGGGGGCTTGTCCTGGCCCGGCCGGTGGGGAGGCAGGCGTGACTCAGCCCGGAGCGACGTGTGGGGAAACAGCGGTGTGGTGCTGAAAGGTGACGCACGGGTCTGCCGGGGGGAGAGCCGGGTGGCGAGAGGTCCGCGCCACCCGGCTCCGTCATGCCCGACCGGCCTACTCGGCCGTGCTGGTGCGCGGCGCGCCTTCAGAAGACGCCGCGGCCTCGATCAGGTCGCGTTGGCGCCGTTCTTCGGGTTGCCCTTCCAGCCCACGGTCCGGAAGTAGGTGTACGCGAGGCCGTAGCACTTCGGCCTCCTCGTGATGAAGTAGGCCTTGCAACTGTGCGTCTTCATCGTCGTGTAGAAGACGTTGTCGACGGCCCCCTTCTTGCTGCGGTCGAGGTAGTACCGGTAGCCCTTGTACGTGTTGCCGATCAGGCCGTAGCCGTAGTCGTGCGTGTCGCAGGCGGCCCGGAAGTCGAAGCCGAGCGGCCTGCTGATGTTGGGGCCGGGGGTGCTGCAGCCGTCGTAGACGATGCCCGCGACGCGGAACCCGGTCGGCGTGTACCTCCAGTACGGCTTGTGCCAGCCGTAGTGGGGCGCCCCCCCCCCCCCCCCCCCCGGGGGGTTGCACAATCACGCGCCGGGGGCTATAAAAAAAAACGCCCCCCCCCCAACCCGCGAGTTGGGGGT
>NZ_JBHYXD010000006.1:154911-183075 GCF_042751995.1 Streptomyces sp. NPDC059371
GGGGGTGCGGCCGCCGTTTTCGAGGAGGCCCGCGAGGCGTCACCGGGTGGGCGTTTACCGCATTTCGGTTTTGTGCCTGCCGTTGGGCGCCCCCCCCGCGGCCCCCCCGCTCTTGAGGTACCACATCCAGTCCATCGCGCGGTCGCAGTGACGGGGGTAGGCCTGCGGGTCGGTGGTCTCTCCGTTGGAGAAGTCCGTCGCCGGCGGAGCGGTGGCGGCCTCGTCGTCGATACCGGCCGCGCCCACGAAGGGCGACTCGGCGGACGGACGCGCGGGGCCGATCGGCTCGACGTTCGGTGAGGCCGAACTGCCCGGGAACGCCAGCTCCCAGTCGCCGTTGGACGGCGAAGTGACGTCGGAGACACGTCCGGTGGAGTCGTAGCTGTACGAGAAGACCGGCTCGGTGCCCTCGGCCGGGTTGGCCACCGAACGCAGCAGACCTGAGGCGTCGTACGAGTACCGCGCGAGCGTCTGTGTCGTCGTACCGGTGGTGACGCTGATCTCCTTGGCGCGCCCGGTGAACTCACCGAGTGTCGTGCCGTTGGCCGTCGTGCCGGCCGAGTAGCTGACCTTCAGCGACTGCTCGGGGGTCTCCCCGGTCGCGGCCTCCGTGACGGTGGAGACCCGGCCCTTGGTGTCATAGCCGACGGCGGAGAGAACGCCGTCGGCCGCGGTGCCCACCCCGGTGACGCGCCAGGTGTCGGTACCCGGAGCGGTCTGCTTCCAGGTGTACGTGGGGGTCAGTTTGTCGATGCCGACGGGAGCGTCGGCATCGGTGTCGGCGGACTGATCCGCGTCCGCGGCCGACGCGGCCACGCTGACGACCTCGACGACGGTGGACACCAGCGTGCCCGTCGCCTCGTCGAACCTGGTCGTCTCGGTGAGCTTGTCGCCCTCGGTGGTCGCGTACTTCCTGACGCCGCCGCCGCTCGGGGAGTCGACGCTGCTCTTCAGGGCGTAGGTGATCGGGGTGTTCGTGGTGAGGTCGGTGACGACGACGGAGTCGGTCTTCCGCTCCAACTTGCGGTCGAGCTGGCCCCCCACGAACTGGGCGTCCCAACCGGGACCGAAAACACCCATGTCGGGGCGGGACGCGGGTGCGGACTCAGGCCTCGCGACATCGCCCGCCTGGGCGGTGACCGTGTGACTGCGGCTCATGAGGCCTTCTGCCACATCTGTCTCGTAGATCTCGAAGGACTGCTCCGCGGTCGAGTACTGACCGGGACCGACCTGCTGGATCTCACCGTCCGCCAGCGGCTGGTCGACGACCGCGGTCGCCGCGGCGGGCGATGCACCCGAAGGTGCCGCCCCCGCCACTCCCTGCGGGAGCACCAGCGATAAGGACAACGCGGCAAACACGGGCAGCATGATTCTGCGCACGAGTTCCCCCCTCGTGTTGGCAATGTGAATGATCGTTCAAGGAACGGCCGGCGGGGCGGTCGGGCCGCCTCGGCCGGTGCGACAGCAGAGCTTCCAGGACGCTGGGATCCATGGCAACAGCCGCCGCCGTACCTGGGACGGTGGGACATCCCAACCCTGTTGACCTGGGCAAACATGGAGACCCTGGGATGCCGTCCTGGGACGCGGAGACGACTCGCGCCGTGTCGGCCGACCATCGGACGCGGCCGACGTCGTTCGTCCGTCGCCGTTTCCACGTTGCCCTCGGCGGTGGTCCTTTGGCTCGCCACCCCGTGATCCGGCCGACCGAGCGCCGACGGCGGCGGGTCAATGACGACCCGCATTCCTTCCGCACCCCGCGCACCAATGGGGGTGATCTTCGACGTGAGGCGCTTTCAACCGTTTCATGAGTGTTTTGCTACGTCGATGACGGGTTACCCGTGTCTCACTGCCGGGTCAGGGGCCGCAGCGGCTCGGCGGTGTCGTCGTGAGCGTCCAGCCCTCGGCGGTGAGGTCCCGGGTTCTGAGCCGAGGTCCACGGCCCGGATCACAGTTTCGTACCCGCACGCACCATCGAAGGGGAATCGAGAATGACCGACTCCACACCCAAACCGACCACCACCGACGCGGGCATTCCGGTGGAAAGCGACGAGCACTCGCTCACTGTCGGCCCGGGCGGCCCCATTCTGCTGCAGGATTCGTACCTCATCGAGCAGATGGCCCAGTTCAACCGGGAGCGCATTCCCGAGCGTCAACCGCACGCGAAGGGCAGCGGCGCGTTCGGTCGTTTCGACGTCACCGCGGATGTCAGCGCATACACCAAGGCCGCGGTCTTCCAGCCCGGTACCAGTACCGAGCTGGTCACCCGGTTCTCCACCGTCGCCGGTGAGCGGGGAAGCCCGGACACCTGGCGCGACCCGCGCGGCTTCGCGGTGAAGTTCTACACCAGCGAAGGCAACTACGACATGGTGGGCAACAACACCCCCGTGTTCTTCGTGAAGGACCCGATGAAGTTCCAGCACTTCATCCGGTCCCAGAAGCGCCGAGCAGACAACAACCTGCGTGACCACGACATGCAGTGGGATTTCTGGACCCTCTCCCCCGAGTCCGCCCACCAGGTCACCTGGCTGATGGGCGACCGCGGCATCCCGCGTAGCTGGCGTCACATGAACGGCTACACCTCGCACACCTACATGTGGATCAACGCTCAGGGCGAGAGGTTCTGGGTGAAGTACCACTTCAAGACCGACCAGGGCATTGAGTTCTTCACCCAGCACGAGGGCGACCAGATGGCGGCGGTCGACACCGACTACCACACGCGGGACCTCTTCGAACACATCCGCGACGGCGATTATCCGAGCTGGACACTGTACGTGCAGGTCATGCCGTACGAGGAAGCGGTCGACTACCGCTTCAACCCCTTCGATCTGACCAAGGTGTGGCCGCACGGCGACTACCCTCTGATCGAGGTCGGACGGATGACCCTGGACCGCAACCCCACGGACAACCACGCGGAAATCGAGCAGGCCGCCTTCCAGCCGAACAACCTCGTCGCAGGCATCGGCCCCAGCCCCGACCGCATGCTGCTGGCGCGGCTGTTCTCCTATGCGGACGCGCACCGCTACCGCATCGGAGCCAACTACCAGCAACTGCCGGTGAACGCCCCCGTCAATCCGGTGCACACGTACTCCAAGGACGGTGCGATGGCGTACCGGAAGGCGAGCGACCCCGTCTACGCACCGAACTCGAAGGGCGGCCCCGCGGCGGACACAGCCCGGTTCGGCAATCCCCCGAGCTGGTACGCCGACGGTGAGATCACCCGCGCCGCCTACGTCTCTCATCGTGAGGACGACGACTGGGGCCAGGCCGGCACGATGGTGCGTGAGGTCCTGGACGACGCGGCGAGGGACCGGCTCGTGGACAACGTCGTCGGCCACCTGCTCAACGGTGTCACCGAGCCCGTGCTGCAGCGAGCGTTTGAGTACTGGTCGAACGTCGACAAGTCGATCGGTGAACGTATCGAGCAGGGGGTGCGTGCCAAGGCCGATGAGAAGGACCCCAAGGCCTCGGAGCAGGGCAACCCGGCACGTCGAAGCATGCAGGGCAAGGCCTGATATGAGCAGGAGTCCGGTCTGCGGGCGCCCGAGCGGGCGGCCGGCGACCGGGCCCCTGGCCGTGACCGCACGAGCGCGCGGTCGCTCCCATGCTCGTGATTGGCGGCCGGACTTGCGGACACAAGGACGTAGTGCTGAAGATACGTCTGGTCGTCCTGCTCGGCTTGCTGACGGTGAGCAGCCTCGTCGCCGCCGTGATTGTCTCCCCCTGGTACTGGGGTGTCGCCGTCCCCTTGCTCGTGGCCGCGCTGGTGGCCGTCCACGATCTCGTTCAACGGCGGCATTCCGTCTTGCGGAACTACCCCCTGCTCGGGCATTTCCGATTCGCGCTGGAGACGCTTCGGCCGGAAATCCAGCAGTACTTCATCGAGCGGAATTTCGACGGCCGCCCCTTCGACCGTGACACTCGCAGCATCGTCTACGAGAGGGCCAAGGGAACCGCCGCCGAGGAGCCGTTCGGCACGGAGCTCGACCTCTACCGGGCCGGCAGTGAGTACCTCACTCCGTCCATGGCTCCGCGAGCGGTGCCCGACACCCCGCCCCGGGTGCGGATCGGTGGCCCCGAGTGCACACAGCCGTACGACATGGCTCTGCTCAATGTTTCCGCGATGAGCTTCGGCTCGCTGTCGGCCAATGCCGTACTGGCTCTCAACACCGGGGCTCAGCTCGGCGCTTTCGCCCACGACACCGGAGAAGGCGGCCTTTCCGAGTACCACCTGCGCCCCGGCGGCGACCTCGTGTGGGAGATCGGCACCGGCTACTTCGGCTGCCGGACGGACGACGGAGGCTTCGACGAGCGGCAGTTCGCCGACAAGGCGGCGCACGATCAGGTCAAGTGCGTTTCGCTGAAGATCAGCCAGGGGGCCAAGCCGGGCATCGGCGGAGTGCTGCCGGGAGCCAAGGTGAACGCGGAGATCGCCCAGGTGCGTGGCGTACCGGAGGGAGAGACGGTCGTCTCGCCGCCCTTCCACCGGGTGTACACCACACCCCGCGAACTGGTCCGCTTCCTGCGCCGGATGCGCGAATTGGCCGGCGGCAAACCCGTCGGGTTCAAGCTGTGTGTCGGTTCGCGCCGTGAATTCCTCGCCGTATGCAAGGCCATGCTGGCCGAAGGAACGACACCGGACTTCATCATCGTCGACGGCGCCGAGGGCGGGACGGGCGCGGCGCCGCTCGAGTTCGCCGACAACGTCGGACTTCCGCTCAGCGAAGGTCTGATGACTGTGCACAACGCCCTCGTGGGCGTCGGGCTGCGCGACCGGATCAAGATCGGTGCCAGCGGCAAAGTCGCCACGGGCAGTGATCTGGTGAAGCGCCTGGTCCAGGGCGCCGATTACACCAACGCGGCCCGGGCCATGATGTTCGCCGTCGGGTGCATCCAGGCGCAGCGCTGCCACACCAATACCTGCCCCGTGGGGGTCGCCACCCAGGACGAGCGCCGGGGCCGCGCCGTCGACGTCGACGACAAGTCACAGCGTGTCCAACGCTTTCAGGAGGCGACGGTGAAGAGCGCCCTCCAGATCATGGCGGCGATGGGCGTCGACGATCCGAGCGGCCTGCGCCCGCCCATGCTCCTCCAGCGGGTGGACCCGCACACCGTCCGCTCCTACGCCGAGCTCCATGAATGGCTAACTCCCGGACAACTGCTCGCATCAGCACCCGACAGCTGGGCACCCGACTGGCAGACGGCCCACCCGGACCGCTTCACCCACTGAACCGTGCCCTCGTACCGCGGGGGCACACCGGACCGGAAGGCATATCTGTGGCACGCACTGTCGCCCATGTGATCGTCGACGCACTCAAGGAGCTGGGTGTCGGGCACGTCTTCGGAGTCGTCGGGGACGCACTGAACCCGCTGACCGACGCCATCCGCACCACGGAAGGCCTGAGCTGGATCGGCTGCCGGCACGAAGAGGCCGCGGCCTTCGCCGCGGGAGCCCAGTCACAGCTCTCAGGAACCGTCGGCGTGTGCATGGGGACTGTGGGACCAGGATCCGTCCACCTCCTCAACGGGCTCTACGACGCGGCCAAGAGCCGGACCCCGGTGCTCGCGATCTGCGGTCAGGTCCCCCTAGCCGAGATCGGCAGCGACTACTTCCAGGAGGTCGACAACGACCTGCTCTTCCGCGACGTAGCCGTCTACCGCGCCACCGTCACCTCCCCGGATCAGATGCCACGCATGCTCGAATCGGCCGTTCGCGCCGCCGTCAGTCACGGCGGAGTGGCCGTCCTGACCGTTCCAGGTGACCTGGGTGACCAGGAACTGAGTGAGGACCGGCCGACGCGCTTCGCTCTGGATCGTCCCGTCACCCGGCCCGACGACCCCGCTCTCGTCGAGGCTGCCGAGCTGCTCAACAGCGCCTCACGCGTCACTCTGCTCGTCGGCCGCGGGGCGCGTGACGCCCGCGGCGAGGTGCTCCGGACCGCTGAGCTGCTCGCCGCGCCCATGGTGCTCACCCTCAAGGCGAAGGAGGGTTTCGAGGAGGACAACGCCTTCCAGGTCGGCCAGACCGGTCTTATCGGCAACCCCGCCGCCGCCCACGCCTTCGACAGCGGTGACGCGCTGCTCATGCTGGGCACCGACTTCCCTTACCGCGACTGGTATCCGAAGGACTGCAAAGTCGTGCAGATCGACGCCCGTGAGGATCATCTGGGACGCAGGGTCCCGGTGACCGTAGGACTCGCCGGCGACGTCGGAGCGACGCTGCGCGGCCTGCTTCCGCTGTTGAAGGCAGCGTCCGACCGTGCCCACCTGGACGATGCCCGGGAGCGGTTCGCCCACTGGCAGGAGGGCCAGCAGCGGCTGGCCGACCCGGACCACGAACGCCGCCTGACCGGCAAGATGCGTGCCGCTCTGGACAACCGGGACCATGAGATCCGTCCCGAGTCACTGGCGGCCGCGGTGGACAGGTTCGCGGACCAGGACGCCATCTTCACCTCCGACACGGGAATGGCCACCGTCTGGCTCTCCCGCCTCGTCACCATGAGCGGCACCCGACGTCTGATCGGCTCCTACAATCTCGGCTCCATGGCCAATGCCATGCCGCAGGCCCTCGGGGCGCAGCTCTGGGCGCCGGACCGGCAGACCGTCGCGTTCTGCGGCGACGGAGGACTCAGCATGCTGCTGGGGGACCTCATGACGATCAAGACGTACAGGCTGCCGGTGAAGCTCGTCGTCTTCGACAATCGACGCCTCGGCATGGTCAAGCTGGAACAGGAGCAGGCGGGTCTGCCCGAGTTCGGCACGGAACTCGACAACCCTGACTTCGCCGCCCTCGCCACAGCACTCGGGATCACCGGAATCCGGGTCACGGACCCGGCCGAGCTCCACGACAGTGTGCGCCGGGCGTTCGACACCCCCGGGCCGGTCGTGCTGGACGTACTGACCAACCCGGAGGAGATGGCTGTGCCGGGCAAGCCGACCGTGGCGCAGGGCTGGGGCTTCGCCATCGCCAAGGTCAAGGAGATGCTGTCGAGCCACGGAAGCTGACTCGCGCGGACGTCAGTCGTCCGTGTCGAGCGGGGGCAGGTAGACGGGCAGCAGGAACACTGTCAGCCATGCACGCTGGGCGATCAGCTCGCGCATGGCGTGGGAGACATGAGTGTTGAGCCGGTCCCGGACCAGTACGGTCGGTGCCTTGACGAGCTGGTGGACACCGTCGATCAGCGCGATGAGTTCACGCTCGCCCGTGCTGCGGCGCTTGCCCCTGCCTGCGGGATGGGTGCGCAGACGGTGGCACAGCCGGGTGCGGGAGCCGGGCCGCTTCGCGGTCAGCCCGGCCACCGACAGGCGCCCGGAGCGTCGGCCACTGACCGTCACGACCGGGGTGCGGCCGCGTCGGCCCCAGGTGCGTCCCCGGGGCGGCCGACGGGCAAAACCGGCTTCGTCCTCGAAACAGACGTAGCCCCCGCAGGCCGCCCTGGCCCTTTTACCTCTGCCCGGGTCGCCTCCTTCCATACGGTGACGGCCTGCTCATCGCGTTCGGCGACCCGCCGCGCGGGGACCTGCGGGCTGAAGCCGAGCCGGTGCATCAGCCTCGTGGCACCCCAGACGCTGTAGGAGAGGAGGAACCTCCTGCCGATCAGCGTGGCCACCCGAGCGGCGGCCCACACCTGGTCCTCCGCCCAGCCGTGCGCGGCCGGACCTGCTCCAGACACGCGGCCGGTTTCTCCAGGCAGCGCGGCGACAGACGGCAGCGCGATCCGCTCGGGCCGCGAGAGGCCAGAGCCGGGGCACCGCCGTCCGCCACAGCTGGTGGGCCGACTTCCGGCTCACCCGCAACCGCCGTGCGACCTCGACCGGCTTGATCCTCTGCTCGAACAGCACGGCCGCCTGGAGCCATTCCGTCTCCCGGCGCCGACGCCTCGCAGCAGTCAGCCCACCCCCATCGCCATACTTCACACACCACGAGATACAGCCAACATTCCAGGCCCTACAGGTACTTCGCGAAGATTCACCCCGCCGAGCCGAAGCCGGTAGCGGGCGCCTCTTCCTATTTCTCCGTCGACAGACCGATCAATCCGATCAATAGGCGGTGGATCGAGGTTGAGACGGGGTGTCGGGGAGAGGAATCGTCCCGCCACATCCCGGCGCTATCCGCGAGGTTCTGTATCACGCGATCACGGCCCGTGGAGTCGTCACCGGATTTGAATTGCATTGACGTGCACCGCGTTTCGCGGCTGGAATACGGTCCACCGGTTGATCTCCACCGTGGCCCCGTTGACGTCGTAGTAGATAATGTCATTGTTGCCGGTGGTGATCCTGTCCACCCAGATGCCGCCCGGGTACTCATCCCTGCCGGCGTTCGCGTAGCAGATCTCGAGAGACCCTCCCCAGGAGTGCCCTTCGACCTTCAGGAGGTCCGTCCTGCCCTGGCAGGGAACCTCGTCTATGGCGTAGGCGCTGCCGACCGGTACGGCGACGGTGAGCGCGGCGGCCGCGGCGATCACCATGGCCGAGGAACGCACGATCTTCTTGGTCCGTGACATTGCAATTCCCCCAGTGAGCTAATGCTGAATTGTGCGGTCACGTCACAGGGAAGGTGAACTCGACGGAATTGGCCGTGCGGCCATTCCGTCACTTACCCCGCGTCTCCACCGAAGATCGCTCAGGAGTCTCCCGCGCGGCAACCCCGCCCTTTGCCCCGGACCGAAATCAATCACCCAATGTCCTGAAGTGATCTCTGAATGTCCCGGTCCGGGTTGATTCAGGTTCTCGTGGCAGCCCGTATCGCAGCGCAAATTACGGGCCCGTCCGGGCCAGCACCGGCGCGTTTGACGGTCTTGCCGACGTCTTCGAGGACGAAGCCGGTTTTACCCGTCGGCCGCGCCGGGGACGCACCTGGGGCCGACGCGGCCACACCGGTCGTGACGGTCAGTGGCCGACGCTCCGGGGCGCCTGTCGGTGGCCGGGCTGACCGCGAAGCGGCCCGGCTCCCGCACCCGGCTGTGCCACCGTCTGCGCACCCATCCCGCAGGCAGGGGCAAGCGCCGCAGCATGGGCGAGGGTGAACTCATCGCGCTCATCGACGGTGTCCACCAGCTCGTCAAGGCACCGACCGTACTGGTCCGGGACCGGCTCAACACTCAGTAAGGCGCGCGGATCGGTACTCACCGGTTGTCCCAGTCCAGGCGAAGTACGGCCAAGTCGTCGGTGTGACGCCCGGCATTCAATGCCTGGGTCTGGTTGATGAGGCGGTCGACATCGGCGGCCGGGTCTGTCGACGACAGGTTGCGCATCAGCGCGAGAAGTCCTTCGACGCCGAGCCGCTCGCTGTTCGAGCCGTTGTGTCCCTCGGTGAGGCCGTCGGTGTAGAGGGTCAGGGCGCCGGCGGCCGGCAGCGGAATCACTGTGGCGGACCACGTACCGAGTTTCGGGGCGATCCCCAGGGCCATTCCGTGTGCGGCGACCAGTTCCCGGGTGCCCTCGGCGGTGGTGAGGAGGGGTTCGTGGTGACCTGCCAGATACAGGGTGGCCGTGGCGGCGTTCTGATCGAGGGTCAGGAGCGTGCAGGTGGCGAACAGGGGCTGGGGACCGCGTTCGGCGATCAGGAGGCGTTCCATGAGGTGCAGGAGGTCGGGGCCGTGATGCCCACCGAGGACGAGGGAGCGCCAGGCGATGCGGAGGCAGACGCCGACCGCGGCGGCATCAGAACCATGTCCGCTGACATCGCCGACAACGGCGTGCAGGAGCCCGTCATCGCTCTCCACGACGTCGAGGAAGTCCCCTCCGAGCAGTGCTCTTTCGGCCCCGGGCAGATAGCGGGTCGTCACTGTGACCGTGGAAGTGCCGAGGATGGGCTGGGGCAGCAAGCCCCGTTGAAGACGGCCGTTCTCCTCGGCGTGGAGGCGGGCTTTCTGGGCTTCGACCGTTGTGCGTTCGGTCTGGCTGCGGTAGACGGCGTAGCGGACGGTCCGGTGCAGCAGATCGGCTTGGACCTTTCCCTTGACGAGGTAGTCCTGGGCTCCGGCGGCCATCGCCTCGGCTCCTGCCTGCGTCTCGGACAGACCGGTGAAGACGATCACGGCGGTGTGGGGGGCGAGTTCCCGGACGGCGGCGATGGTCTCGGTCCCCGACATGTCCGGCAGGTGGAGGTCGAGGAGGATGCAGTCGATCGCCCGGGCCGCGAGCTCCGTGCGGGCTTCGGCGAGGGTCGTCCTCGTGATGAGCTCGAAGCGCAGTCCCGTGTCGTGGAGGAGTTCTTCGACGAGGAGGGCGTCCGCCGGGTCGTCCTCGATGAGCAGGATGCGGTACGCCGGTTCTGGCGAGCGTCTGCCGGGGGTGTCTGTGGCGGGCGCGGTCACTGGGCTGATTCCGTGTCGGCGCGGGTCACTTCCGGCATGGTGGAGGGGCCTATGACCTTGGGGGGTTCGCCGGCGAGGGTGAAGGTGATGCGGGTGCCGTCTCGGTGGTCGGGGTCGACGGAGATGGTGCCGCCGTGGAATTCGACGATCTTCTTGCACATGGCCAGGCCGATACCGCTGCCCTTGTAGGCATCCTTGGTGTGGAGTCGCTGGAAGATCACGAACACCTTCTCGGCGTATTCGGGAGCGATGCCGATGCCGTTGTCAGTGACCGTGAACCGCCACAGCGCGTCTTCCCGGGCGACGGATATGTGGATCTCGGGTGCCTCGTCGGGCCGGCGGAATTTGACGGCGTTGCCGATCAGGTTCTGCCAGAGCATGCCCATCTGCGTGGAGTCGGCGACCAGGTGCGGCAGCGGGTCGTGCGTGATCGAGGCGCCCGTTTCCTCGATGCTCACGCTGAGGGAGGACAGGGTCCGCTCCAGCACCGAGCCGAGATCGACGCTCTGGAGCTCGTGGTGGACGCGGCCGACGCGAGAGAAATCGAGGAGGTCGCTGATGAGCGTCTGCATGCGGTTCGCACCGTCGACCGCGTAGTCGATGTACTGGTCGGCCCGGGCGTCGAGCTGTCCGCCGTAGCGGCGCTGCAGCAGCTGAGTGAAGCTGGAGACCTTGCGCAGCGGCTCCTGGAGGTCGTGGGAGGCCACGTACGCGAACTGCTCCAGCTCGGCGTTCGAGCGCTGCAGGTCGGCGGCCTGCGCGTCGAGGCGAAGGCGGGCCTCCTCGGTGAACGCCAGCTCGCGTACGAGGCGTCGGCGCATGAAGTCGATCTCGCCGCTGAGCAGGCGCAGGTCCGCCGGCCCGAGGAGGGTGATGGGGTGGTCGAAGTCACCGTCGGCCACAGCGCGGGCGTCCGCTCCGAGCTGGTCCAGGGGTCCGGTGACACCGCGGCGCAGTCCCTCGAAGGCCAGTACCGTGAGAGCGGCGATGACGACCGCGATCGCGGTGAACAGCCAGTTCCGAAGCACCATCGTGGCGTTGAGGTCTTCCACTGCCTGTGCGCGCTCCGCCCGCAGCCGCTGTTGCTGACTGCTCAGGGCGCTGCGGACCGCGTCGAAGGCCTTCTTGCCCGCCGCGGCCTGTTCGGCAGCCAAGGGAGAGGGTGTTCCGGCGGGTGAGGCGGCGATCGGACGGGCGATCGTCTTCTGCCACGTAGTCGCGGCGTCCTGCACGGTTTTCAGGTCCTTCAGGGCGGCCGAGTCGCCGCGGAGCAGCTCTGCCAGGCGGGCCGTGTAGGTTGCCTGGTCGGTGAGCCCCTGCCGGTAGGGGGCGAGGAAGTCGGTGGTGCCGGTGACGCCGTATCCGCGAATGCCGGTCTCCTGGTTCAGCAGCGCCGACTCCAGACGAAACGACGTGCTCAGGGCGGGAGACTTGACGTTCACGAGGTTCTTGCTGATCGATTCCGTCTGTTGCAGAACCCACGCTCCCGTCACCGCGAGGAGGGTGAGGACCGTCAGCGCGACGGCCGCCCCGACCCGAAGCCACCGCCGGGTCGTCCAGGTGGAGGACTCCCGTGCACGCGCTCTCATGTTCCCGCTCATGCGGTGTACCCCTCCACTGTGATGACCGTCTGCAACATACGGGGCAGCGGCCACTGTAGAGGGTGCTCGACAACAACGGTTGTCGCAGGGTCGCTTCGAGACCTAAGGTGCTGGGTATGCCTGGCAAGAATTTCGTTTTGCGAACCACCCCCGAGGAGACGGCAGTTGTCGCGGACGCGGCGGTCGGCCAAATCGCCAGGCGCCTTGCTCTGCAACTCCTGGAAGAATCCCCGCCCGCGACGGAGGGGGATTCGGCGCGGGCCCTGGCGCAGCTCTACATCCTGAACCAGCTCCAGTTGGCAGCCGAGCGGCTCCAGCGGGGCGCGGCTGCGACTGCCGCCGGCACAGGTGCCGGGTACCCGCAGATCGGTGCTGCCTGCGGCATGAGCCGCCAAGGTGCCCGGCGTCGCTGGCCCGGGCTCTTCAACCACACCCACGTAGCACCCATGGAGCATCCGATGATGACCACCCCCGCTCGGCCCTTCGATGTTCTTCTCGTCGAAGACGACTTGGCCGACGCCCTGCTCATCGAGGAAGCCCTCTCCGAGCGCGGGACCCGCAACCTGGTCCAGGTCACCGACGGAGTTGCCGCGCTCGAGCACCTGCGGGCGCCCGCCACGGCGCGCCCCGACCTGATCGTGCTGGACCTGAACATGCCCAGGATGAATGGACGCGAACTCCTTCGCATCCTCAAGAAGGATGAAGCCCTCCAGACCATCCCCGTCGTCGTGCTCACCACGTCCAGCGCGCCTGACGACGTCGCCGACGCATACAACTGCCACGCGAACGCCTACGTGACGAAACCGGTCAATCTGGAGGAGTTCGAGCAGGCCGTCCAGAGTATCGACACCTTCTACCTCGACACCGCCACCCACCCGCCGCGCACCTGACCGCGCCCCGCCGACCAGCCAAAAAGCTGCCCGCCGGACCGTGGCGAAGCCGATGTTCGTCCGGCCCCGGCGTCCTTTTCGCAAGCAACGAGGCGGTCTCATCCCTGCTCTTGATCGACGGCATACGGTGGCGGACCCGGACCGGGACGCCGTGGCGGGATGTGCCCGAGCGGTACGGGCCGTGGGATCGGGTCTACGACCTGTTCCGGCGCCGCCGGCGCGACGGCAGGTGGAAGCGAGTCTTCAAGAAGCTCGGCCCCCGTGGCGGTCGGCCGACGACGTTCGACAGGGCGGACTACCGCGAGAGGCACGCGGTCGAATGCGGGATCAATCGCCTCAAGCGTCACCGGGCCGTGGCCGCGAGATACGACAAACTCGCCGTCCGCTACGCAGCGACCGTGCTGGTCGCGGCCATCAATGAGTGGCTGTGACCACACGGCCGCACCAGCCTTCAGTTAACCCTTTGCCGAGGAACCGATAGACCAGCTAAGTTCTCCCAGCCGTCCATGGTGATCCGGACCGGCGCTGTCGACGAGGAGGTGTGGAGCACATGCGCAGGAGTGCCCAGCAGTTGATCCCGCGTACTGACCTTTGCCACCTCCTCACGACGGAGACACCTTGTCGTTTCGCATCACCCCACTGACCGACCCTGCTCACGGGGCGCACAGCCGACGCCTTGCTTGGCTGGCGTCCGACGCCGATTCCATCCCCGTCGGAACGGCCTTTCTGCGCCTGTTCGATGGCGGACAAGAGCACCTGGCCGAACTGACCCTCCACGTCCATCCCGTGGAGCGCCGCAAGGGCGTCGGCTCCCAGCTCCTCGACACGGCCGTGGCCGCCGCCCGGGGCAACGCCCGACGCTGCGTCAGCGCGCAGGCCCAGGCCGGATCGCCCGGCGACCACTTCTTGCCGGCCCACGGCTTCCGCAAGGTGCTCACCCTGAGGTTCGCCCGCTTGCCACTGGCCGACGTGGACGTCAGCGCCCTCGCCGAGGTCATCGAGCGTCCGCATCCCGGTTACCGGCTGGCGTCCTGGCAGGGAACCGTCCCCGACGCCCTCGCCCAGACGTTCGCCGCCTCACGTCGGGCTATGGACGACATGCCCATGGACGACACCGACTACGGCACCGTGGCCTGGGATGTGGACCGGGTCCGGGCTGCGGCGAAGGCCGTCGAACAGCGCGGCGACCAGTTGCACACCGTCGTCGCCATCGACACCTGCGACGGCTCGATCGCCGGATTCACCGAACTCGTTGTCCCCGGCGATGGCACGGGTGATGGCCAGCACTATGGCACCGGCGTCCTGCCCGAGCACCGCGGACACGGCCTCGGCCTATGGATGAAGGCCGAGTCGATCCGGCACGCCCACGGGCGCTATCCAGGCCTCGGCGGCCTCCTGACCGACACCGCCGACAGCAACATGCACATGAGACACATCAGCGACAGCCTCGGCTACGTGCCCACGCACACGACACTGCAGTACCAGCTCGACCTGTAGAGACGAGCCGACGCGCCGGACCTGGGCATCACCTCGTCCGGCCCGTTGGCACTTTCACAACAGGCCCTGGGAGCGTCATCGCGACACCGTCCCCGGGGACCCCAGGGCTCGACGGCGAGGAGGCGTGGGCGGCGTCTGTGGCGTGAGAGCCATGCGGCAATGCGTTCGCCTCAGGTATCGGTGCTGCGGCGCCGGCCGGGAGTGGACAGGTAGGCGATCGCCATGTCGCTGAGCTCGTCGGCGTACCGACGTCTGGCGACTTCGCCGGTGGCGGGATCGGGGCGCACGGAGTTGTGGAAGCAGGCCCCGAGGACGGCGCGGGCCGCGGTGTCCAGTGCCGCGTCAGGAGGGGAGCGGCGGATCTGGTCGGTGTACGGGGCCGCCGCTTCCAGCAGGAGGCGGTGGAGTTCGGTGATGGTGCGGGCACCGCGGTCCAGCGACCTGGTCCCCCGCGTGCGCAGCAGCTCCGGGAAGAGACTGCTGCTGTCGGCGAAGGACTGCAGCAGGGCGTGCGCATAAGCGTCCATGACGCCGGAGAGCGAGGGCTCGGCCGCGCGCAGTTGCTCGGCCACGTATTCCTCGCGGCGTTCCAGCATCCGCTCGGTCAGGGCGGTGATCAGCTGTTCTTTGTCTTCGAAGCGGCGGTAGATGGTGCCGACGGAGACGCCGGCACGTTGCGCGACGCCGGCGATCGTCATCTCCTCCAGGCCGGAGGTGGCGGCGATCTCCTCTGCCGCCCGCAGGACGCGGGCGAGGGTCGCGGCGCTGCGGGCCTGCTGGGGTTCCCGGTGGAACGCTGGGCGCTCCGACTCCTCGGTCATGTCCCGCATGGTATCCGCGGCGCTCTCAACAGGACCTTTTGACAACTGGGGCACTCTTCGGCGTACTCTCACAATGTGAACGTGAATTCACATTCACATCTTACGGAGGTTCGACCATGCCCGACAATCAGACTCTCCCGCCCCTCACCGTGACGCTTGAGGCCGGACCCGCCGGCGCCGGGAGCATCGACGACTTCGAGCTCTTCTACGCCCGCCGCGCTCTGGAGCGCTTCCGGACGCTGCTGGGCCGCCAGGGGCTCCTCGACCTCCTGGCCGCGGACATCGAGGAAGGCAACGCCTTCCTGCGCGAGAGCGCTCGCACCTCCGACGGCAGCTTCAAGGCAGGCACCACCGTGCTCGCGACGAAGGGCCTCACCTCGGGCGCCTTCCTCGCCTGGATGGACAAGGCGTTCGCGGGCGACGAGAGCGCCCTCCTCGCGGCGCACCCCGAGCACTACGTGATGGGCACCGACTCCATCGGAGCGCGCGTGGTGGAGAACATCGGCCCCCACGTCGCCTCCTTCTACATGGGCGGCTGGGGAACGGACGCACTGGCCTGGGCGGCGGACGCGGACGAACTCCTCCCGGAGGCCGAGTTTCCACGCAAGATGTCCTCGAACCTCTTCCTGGCCGACGGCACCGTCGTCGGACGGGCACTGATCCAGTTCGGTGACACCGCCGACGGCTTCACGGCGAACCTGACGGTCTACTTCCCCGTCACGTGCCCGGACGAGGTCCTGGACCACCACCTGCGGCACTACGCCGTCGAGTTCAGGAACTGGATCGTCGCCGCCGCGGCCGCCCGCAGCTGAGGTCCCGGCCGGAGACCGGGGCCGCCCCGGCGCCCGGCCGGCAAGTCGGCCGGGCCGTGGGAGGCGGACCGCCCACGCGTACGTGCCGCATCCGGCTCGCAGGACCGTACAACCCGCCAACCCGCCTGCCACGGCCCGGCCGACAACGGGCACAGCCCGCGCGCGCTCCGCAACGACGAAAGACCCACGATGTCGAACCACACCCGGCCCGGTTCGGGACGCAAGCTGACCCTGGTCGTCCTCGGCCTGGCAGCCCTGATCACCACCATGCTGTGCGCCTTCGCGCTGCCCTCGCTCCACAGCGGCCCGCACCGCGTCCCCCTCGGCGTCACCGGCCCCGAAGAGGCCACCAAGACCCTCCGGCACAGCGCCGACGGCGATGCCTGGGACGTCCGCCGCTACCCGACGCCCGCAGCCCTCCAAGCTGCGGTCGAGGACCGGGACATAGCCGGCGGCCTCGCCGTCACCGCTCACGACGTCGACGTCTACACGGCCACCGCGGGCGGCCCCTCCGCCACCAGCGCCCTCACCGCGCTGGGCGACAGCGTCGCCGTACAGCACGCCACACGGGCCACCGTCCACGACCTGGTGCCCTTCACCAAGGACGACCCCCGCGGTGCGGGACTGACCGCCGCACTCCTGCCCATGATCTTCGGCGGGATCTTCCCCGCCCTCATCCTCAGCAGCGTCTTCCCCGGACACCGCGGACTGCGCACCCGCATCGCGGGAGCCCTCCTGTTCTCCCTGGTGGCAGGCGCCGCCATCGCCGCAGTCCTCCAGTTCGCCACCCACTCGGTCGACGGAGACTACTGGCTCACCGCCCTCGGTCTCGTCCTGGGCACGGCGGCCCTGTCCACCACCCTCCTGGGCCTCCAGGCCCTCCTCGGCATGGCCGGCTTCGCCCTCGGCGGTGCGCTGATGATGCTCCTGGGCAACCCGCTCTCCGGCCTGGCCACCGGACCCCACTGGCTCCCCACCGGCTGGGCCACCCTGGGGCAGCTCCTCCCCCCAGGCGCCTCCGGCAGCCTCCTGCGCGCCAACGCCTTCTTCGACGGCTCAGGTGCCGAACTCCCCGCCCTCACTCTCACCGTCTGGGTCGGCATCGGTGTCGCCCTCGCTCTCCTCGCCGACCGACGCGGCAGGCGCCCCGCCACCGCCCGCTCCGAAGCAGCCACCGTCTGAGCGCGGACCGTGTATCGGTCGCGTTCGGACTTGCGTCGCGCGCCTCGGAGGATGGACCGCTCCGGGAACGGGCGAAGGGCCTTCAGCCGGGACTGCGGCACGCCTTCGAGCGCGGGGTCGAGCCAGATTCGGAGCTGCGCGAAGTCCCGTCACGCTGCGACCGCACGCTGACTGCGGGGAGAACTCACGCAGGTACCGCACTCGCCCCCTCGAGTCCGGCGGGATTGCGGATCGCCGTGGCACCGGCACGCAGTGGATTCTCCGTCCACCGCGCAGAGGCTCCGCGGCCCGTGTCAGGCACAGACCTCGTCGGCCCAGGCGGCCGGGATCAGGCTGCCAGGCGTCGGATCGCGACGACGGCCGCGTCGTCGTCGAGGTGCCCGTGGACGTGGAGCAGCAGGTCGGCTTGGAGACGGCTCAGAAGCTCGTCGGGGTCCTCCTTCGTCCATTGCGGCGCCCGTTCGGTGAAGGGGTAGAAGAATCCGTCGCCGTCGCGGGCTTCGATGACGCCGTCCGTGTAGAGCAGCAGAAGGTCGCCGACCTCGAACGGGAAGGTCTGGACGTCGTAGGCGCTGATCCCGAAGGCCCCGCCGAATCCGATCGGGAGGTGGCTCGCCTCGGCCGTGAGGGGGGTGAGGTCGTCCCCGCGAAGGAGCAGCGGGGGCGGGTGGCCGCAGGTGATGAGGTGAACGACCGGTTCGTGGTCGGGGATGTCGAGGAGGATGGCGGTGGCGAAGTCCTCGTTGGTGTCCTGTTCCGCCGGTGACCGCCACTGGCTGGTGTCCCAGCGGAACGCGGCGTCCAGGTGGATGGCGAGGCGAGGAAGGGTGGCCTGCCGATGGGCTGCCGCCCGGAAGGCGCCGAGGAGCAGGGCGGCGTTGTTGATCGCGGCCAGGCCGTTGCCGCGCACGTCACCGATGAGGAGCCGGGTGCTGTGGTGGACGGTCCGTGCTGCCGCGTACAGGTCTCCGCCCAGGTCGGCCTCTTCCTCGGCGGGGATGTACAGCCCGGCGATCCGCAGCGGGCCGGAGTTCGTGGGCAGTGGCTGCAGCAGCACACTCTGCGCCGCCTCGGCCACCGACCGCACTCGGTGCAACTGTCTCTCGCTGAGGTCCCGCACCACGCAGATGGTGACGCAGACGACGGAGACGATGATCAAGGCTGCGATCTGGGCCATGATGTTGGCGGTGGACAGGACCCCTCTGATCGCGCCGATCAGCACTTGGGCCGCCACCGCTAGTGCTCCCATCAGCGCCGTGACGCGGGCTCCGGCGAACGCCACCGTGATCGCGGGCGCTGCCACCAGGAGCGGACCGAGGTGGATGTGCGACGGAGACAGCACATCCACCACACAGACCGCGACGATCAGTCCCACTGGGATCACGACCAGTGCGGGCGTGTGACCCGGCCGCCAGGAACGCCGCAAGTCCAGCTGTGGTCGAAGGGTCATGCCACAAGCCTTCCGCCTACTTCCCCGAGGGGGGATGCGCGCCGCTACGAGGATCGGGGAGATCGACCTGGCACTCCGCGACACCCGGGCCGCCTGGTCCCGTCCGGGAGGCGTAGGCGTTCGACAGGGCCAAGTCGTTCCCAACACTCAGAGCCGCAATTCAGACATTCCGGAACTTTAGTCGAGATACGGCGCCGCTCGCGGCAGGGCCTCGACGGACCACCGAGTTCGGCCCTGTCCCCCATCGACCCGGGCGAAGCCGTGCGGGCGTGGCTCGACGGCATGGCGGGCTCCCGGCCCGTCACGGTGCGGACCAGGGGCGGAAGGGTGGGAAACCGATAGGGCTGTGGGATGACGACGAGTGCGGGATCCGCCGTCTCAGGCGCGACGAGATTCGCCATGCTCGGCGTCGGCTTCGAAGAGACCGTGCTGGTCACAGTCCTCGAAGAGCGGCTGTGACCAGCACTTCCCTCAAGCACACCGGGTGATCCGCCGGACCTGTCCGATCGCCCGGGCCAAGTTCGGCAACCTCAGGCCTGGCCGTTGGCTCCCTGGGCGGCCTGGGCGATGACGGCGGCCACGACGGCCGGGCGGGAGACGTAGACGGCATGGCTGCCGGGGGTCTCGGAGACGGTGGCCTTGGCCCGCTCGGACATGGCGCGCTGGGCGGGCGGCGGGATCATGTGGTCGTCCGTGGCGACCAGGTACCAGGACGGCTTGCTCTGCCAGGCCGGTTCGGAGACCGTCCCTTCGAGTGCCTCCACGCCCCAGGGGACCTGCGAGTCGGCCATGAACGCCGCCAGCTTCTCGGGCACGTCGGCGGCGAAGGACGCCGCGAACTTGTCCCGGTCCAGGAACAGGAATCCGTTCTGGGGCGGCAGGATCGGCGGGACCGGCGCGCCGGGCGGCGGGTCGGCGATCAGGGAATCGACCGACTCGCCCTTGTCCGGTGCGAACGCGGCGATGTAGGCGAGGGCCGCGACGTTGGGGTGGCTGCCGGCCTCGGTGATCACGACTCCGCCGTAGGAGTGTCCGACGAGCACGGCCGGGCCGTCGAGGCCGTCGAGGACCTGGTGGGTGGCGGCGACGTCACCGGCCAGCGACAGGGTCGGGTTCTGCACGACGGCCACCTTGTATCCGTCGGCGGCCAGGTGGTCGTACACCCCCTGCCAGCCCGATCCGTCCACGAAGCCACCGTGCACGAGGACGATGTTCCTGATGGTTGCCATGGTCACTCCTGACCTGGAGGGGCAGCGCCTTGACGTCTGTCCCGGTGGCACACCAGTCAAGTCAAAGGAGGCACGGTCGGACCACGCAGAACAGCACGCAGAAGTACCCGCCGGCCTCTGCCGGCAGTGTCTCGGACCTTGTCAGGGCGTGGCGGGTGCCCGAGCGTGGCAGCGGCTGCCCGCCTCGGTGTCACCGATCGCTTCGAAGACCTGCGCCGCCCGAGCGTAGGCACGACGGCTCTCGTCGGTCCGGCCTTCGCCGGCCAGCAGGGCGGCCAGGGTCTCCAGAGCGCCGGCCTGCCGGTAGTCGGACATCTGAAGCGTGTCCAGGAGGTCGATGCCCTCGGTGAGTGTGGCGATCGCCTCCGCGCGTCGGTCGAGGTGTCCAAGACAACTGCCGATCCGGATCAGGGCGACGGGTCGGCAATGAGCTGCGACGATCGGGGTCATCCCGGACCCCGGGTCGTCCAGCAGAGCGAGCAGTCCGACGTACTGCTCCAACGCCTCGGCGTAACGCCCCCCGTCGAGAAGGCAGTTGGCGATGTGGGCGTGGCTCTGGACGGAGGAGTCGATGTCACCGATCGTCTTGAACAGGTGCGCTGCCCGGGAGGACGACGCGATGGCTTCGTCGAGCCGGCCGAGCAGGAGCAGCGCGGAGGCGGTGTACTCGTGTGCCCAGGCGATCTGCGCGGTGGCGCCGGCTCGGGTGGCCGGCTCCAGTGCCTGGGCCGCATGTCGCAACACGGCCTCCGGCTCGCTGGGCGGCACCGAATGAACCCAGGCCAGATAGTTCAACTGGGTCGCCTGTTGGGTCAGGTCGCCGAGGGCGGCGGCAGCCTGCGCTCCGTGTGTGAAGACCTCCTGCCAGTGCGGGCTGTGCGCCCACCGTTCGGAGAACCAGTGCATCGACTCCGCACAGTCCAGGACGAGGATGTGCCGGTCGTTGTTCGCCGCGGCCCGCATGGCACCCAGCCAGTTGTCCGCGTTCACCCGCAGCCACCAGTCGGCTTCCTCCGGGGATGTCACGGCGTGGAGATCGGGGTCGGGACGGTCGGGACGGCCGTGGCCCGGTTCGAACCACCGTCCTGACAGTGTGGCCATCCGCAGCAGCCACGACGTCACCCGTCCCGTAAGCGCCTCACGCTCGGCCGCGGTGTCCTCCTCCTGGAGCCGGTCGCGGGCGAACAGACGGACCAGGTCGTGGAAGCGGTAACGGCCCGCATCGCTGTCGTTCAGCAGGCCGAGGTCGACGAGGTCGTCCAGAGCCTCCCAGGCGTCCTCCTCCGGCACCCCTCCCGCGACGGCCGCCAGGCCGGCGTCGAAGTCCTCTCCCGGCACCACGGCGAGCCGCCGGAACATCCGCCGCGCGGAATCGGCGAGTTGCTCGTACGACATCCCGAACGCGTTGGCGATCTTGAGGTCGCCGGCCTTGAACTGATCCAGCCTTCGCTCCTCGTTCGCCAGCCGGGCGGCGAGTTCGGCGGCGCCCCATCCGGGCCGGCTGACCAGACGGTTGCCGATGATCCGCAGTGCGAGGGGCAGACCGCCGCACAACTCGCAGAGCCTCGTGAGGGCCGCTTCCCCGTCGGCTGCGGAACGCTCGCCCAGGATCCCGGTCAGCAGGTGCGTGGACTCCGGCAGTGGCAGGGGCCCGAGGACGAGCCTGCGGACGCCCTCCAGACCTGACAGCAACCGCCGGGTGGTGATCAGCGCCCGGCCCGCACCGCCTCCCGGCAGCAGCGGGCGCACCTGTTCCTCCGACGCGGCGTTGTCGAGGACGACCAGGACACGGCGGTCCCTCAGCAGCGAGCGGTACAAGGAGGCGCGTCCCTGGGTGTCGCCGGGTATCCGGTCGTCCGTGACGCCGAGCGCGCGCAGCAGTACCCGCAGAGCGTCGGCGGCGGCCAGAGGCTGCTGGGACATGCCGAGCAGATCGAGGAACAACACCCCGTCGGCAAAGCTCGGCCGGACCGCGTGAGCGGCACGAACGGCGAATGCTGTCTTCCCCATGCCCGCTGAGCCGGTGATGAGCCCCACCATGCCGACACCCGGCGAGCTCTCGGCGTACACCAGCTCGCTCACCCAGACCAGTTCCGCCGCGCGACCCGTGAAGTCGTCGACAGACCGCGGTAGTTCGCACAGGCCGGTCGGACGGGTCCAGTGATCCCGCAGCCGGCCCTCGCGCGCCAGCTCCATGAACTGCTTGCGGACATCGGCCTTCAGGGCAAGGGCGTCCGCCAAGGCCGTCACGGTCCGTTGCTGAGGCCCCCTGCTGCGGCCGCGCTCCATGTCCGACAGCGCTCGGGCACTGACCCCCGACGCCTCGGCCAGTTCCTCCAGGGTCAGGCGTGCCGCTCGCCGATGAGTGCGTAAGACCTCCCCGAAACCGCGACGTCCAGTCATGGCGCCACCCCCCTCAACGGCGAAGCTACACCGTGCGAACGGGCCGCGGACCGGCGCTCGGAGCCCGAAACACCCGGATTCGGCTTCGCCTTCGCCGGCGAACCAGCCATTGCCTTGCGGCGTCAGGATGCGTGGCAGGTCGCACGCTCCGCTTGTCGTCGAGCAGACCTTCGCCTCGCTTCATCCCTGCGGCCGTTGGCGAGCAGTAAGGGGATCTCCCGGTCGGCTGTCTCAGGGGCCAGGTGCCACGCATGATCGGCAATGGTTCAAGACCGCTGATCTGGTGTGCGGCCGGTGAGACAGGGGCGTCGTTCCGCTGATCGCGGAGATGGCTGAGTCACTCCGTCCAGTCGGCCCCTCGATGCGAACGAGAACTTGGGGTGGCCACGGGGTCTGCTCGGCCGGTCGGACGGTCATGCGGGGAGCCGCCGTGACTTTCGCGGGGATCAGCGCTCTCCTGGGGTCGGCGGCGACCCGAGGTCGCCACGTCAGCGTGGACGGCGGGGCCTCCATCACCAAGGCCCGCCCGCGGTATGCCACCGCCTTGGTCCGCCGGGCGACACGCCCGCGAACTCCCGTCCACACACACCCGCTCGGCCTGCACCCCTCGTGGAAGGGTAGACGATCACGAAACGCCGGATTCAGACGCGTGCGGGAGGAAGACATCCATGGTGACGAGCCGAGCCGACGCCCGCGTCAAGCACCCGCGGCACGAACGCCGTGGCGAACCCCGGCTGCCGGGAGTAGCCGCCACCCTCATCGCCATCATCCTGTACCTGGCCCTGCCGCAGCAGCTCCTCATCGCACCGCGCTACGTACTGCCCGCTCTCGAACTGCTGCTCCTGGTACCGCTCATCGCGATCAATCCCAAGAGGCTCACCCGGCAGACCACCACCTTCCGGCTGCTGTCACTGGCTCTCGTGCTCGTCATCGTGGCCAGCAACCTCACCGCGCTCGGCATCCTCATCCACGAGTTGGTCCATGCCGAGGTGAAGGACGGCCGCTCCTTGCTGGTAGCCGCTCTGCAGGTATGGCTCACCAACATCATCGCTTTCGGCCTCGCCTACTGGGAGCTGGACCGCGGCGGACCGGTGGCACGCACCCAGCTCCCCCGCGACAAGCTGCCGCTGGCGGACTTCCGCTTCTCGCAGGACGAGAACGACGACGCGGTGGAAGAGGTTGCCGATGGCGCCAGCATCAGCTCTGACTGGGTGCCCGATCTCGTGGACTACCTGTACGTGTCCGTAACGAACTCCACCGCCTTCAGCCCCACCGACACGATGCCGCTGTCCACTCGTGCGAAGTTGCTGATGAGCGTTCAGAGCATCGCAGCGCTCCTGACCTCCCTACTGGTCATCGCCCGTGCCGTCAGCATCCTGCACTGACCGGTAGACCGGCTGATGGACCGGCGAAGCCCACCCGGGGGTGCGCCCCTGGCACCGGCCGGAACCCTTCGGGTCACCTGTGGGTATTTCTGAGCCATCTGGAAAACGTCTCGGAGGAGGGGTTTCGGCGCCGCCTGGACGCCGTCAGCCGAACGCTCACAGTCCACGAGGTCGGACGGCCGCGCTGACGACGCCGACTACGACGTTCCGCACATGGCCAGCGCGGTTCGGGCCAGCCCGCGCAGCCAGGCGTGGGCGTGGTCGGTGTCGTAGCGCTGATGCCACGACAGGTATATCGCTGCCGGCGGCAGTTCGAGCGGGAGGGGGAGCACGACCAGGCCGAGGTCGGCGACCGCCGACCGCGTGGTGGCTTCGGGAACGCTGATCACGAGATCCGATCCGCGCGCGAACTCCAGAGCGGCCGATTCCGTGGGTGCGGTGGCCACCACGCGGCGGGTGAGGTCGAGCTGTGCGAGGGCGTCGTCGAGGGCGTTGCCGAGGTTTCCACGTCGCGAGATGGTGACGTGGTCAGCGGCGGCGTACCGCGTTGCGGTGACGGTCTTGACGCGGGTGAGGGGGTGCCCTCGCCTCACGACGATGACGAGACGGGTCTCGCCCACGCTCTCGGCACGGATGTCCGGTGCGCTCGGGCGGTTGGCGTTCGCCTCCAGGTCGACCTCGCCGCGCCGCAACCCGGGGGTGTCGATGCTCGATTCCGCGACGAAGCGCAAGCGCACGCCGGGCGCCTGTCCGCGCACGGCCGCGAGCAGCGCGGGACCGCTCAAGACGACCAGGGAATCGTGCCAGCGGAGGGTGAAAGTGCGCTCCAACGTCGCCAGATCGAGTTCACGGCTCGGTGCCAGCACCCCCTGGACCTGGTGCAGCAGCTCGTGCACCTGTTCCCGGACGGCGATCGCGTACGGCGTCGGAGTCATCGTGCGTCCGGTGCGTACCAGGATCTGATCCCCGGTCGTGCTCCGGATGCGGCCCAGACTCCGGCTCATCGCGGGGGCGGTGACGTGCAGGCGTGCGGCCGCCCCGGCCACGCTTCCCTCTTCCAGCAGCGCGTCGAGCGCGGTGAGCAGGTTCAAATCCAATTGCATGTGAGTAATCCTATCCGTGCTTAACATGCATTTGAAGTTAACGAAGGGGCTGGATACCTTCGAGACCAGAGCGCAAGACGGAACGCACAGCCGGATCCGACCAGCCCAATCACCCCTCCTCACACAGGAGTTCCACCATGTCCGAAACGCTTCAGACCACTGACGTCACCGCCTCCGACGCCGACCTGCTCGACCAGACCGCGATCGCCGTCCGCGCGGCCGGTTCGGCGCTGCGCGAGCGCTTCGGCGAGGTGGTCCGCTACCGGACCCGCGATGAGCTGATGCGCGCGCTCGCCGCCAACGACGACACGGCCCTCGACATCCTGCGCCCCACCCTCACGCGCCTGCGCCCCGACGCCGGCTGGGTGGAGGACGAGCTGGACGGCGGGGCGCTGCCGCCCGGCGAATGGTGGGTCGTGGATCCGGCCGAGGGCAACGTCAACCACCTGCACGCCCTGCCGGAGTGGGCGGTGACCGCCACCCTCGTACGCGAGAACCAGCCGGTACTCACCGCGGTCCACCTGCCGCTGACCGGTGAGACCTACACCGCGCTCACCGGCGCGGGCGCCCACCTCGACGGCCGGCCCCTGCGTGTCTCCCCGACCGCGGACCTCGGCCTGAGCATCGTGGCCACCAGCCAGGCCCGGCCGGACGAGGACGAGAAGGTCGTACGGCGGGTCGGCTCCTCGATCACCGCGATGCTCTTCGACGCGCTCGTCGTCCGCACCGCGGTGCCCGCGACCCTGCACCTGATGAACGTGGCCGCCGGCCGGATCGACGCCTTCTGGCAGTTCGCCGGCGCCCGCGCGGACCTGCTGCCCGGGGCGCTGCTCGTCACCGAGGCCGGCGGCCGGATCTCCGACGCCGAGGGCCGCCCCTGGACCCCGCAGAGCGAGAGCTTCCTGGCCGCCGCGCCCGGCGTCCACGCCGAGGCCGTCGCCACGCTCTCCCGCTGACCGCGCACCACAACCCTGTACGCAAGGAAGGACCAGATCATCATGACCACGATCGCAGTTCTCGGAAACGGCCGCGTCGGCGGCAACCTGGCCGCAGCCCTCACCCGGGCCGGCCATGAGGTGACCGTGGCGGACCGCGCTCCGGGCGCCGCCGCCGACGCTGCCCGGACAGCCCAGATCGTCATCAACGCCACCCCGGGCGCCGGCTCGCTGGACCGGCTCGCCGCCCTGCGCGAGGAACTGCGCGGCAAGATCCTCCTCGACGTCTCCAACGCCACCGTCGACGGACCGGACGGACTGCCCGCCGACCTGATCTACCCCGGCTCAAGCCTCGCCGAACAACTCCAGGAAGCGCTCCCCGAAACGCGCGTCGTCAAGACACTCAACACCATGCTCTTCCCGGTGATGACCGAGCCGGCCACGCTCGCCCAGGCGCCCGATGCCTTCCTCTCCGGCGAGGACCCGCAGGCCAAGGAGACCGTCCGTGAACTGCTCGTCGACCTCGGCTGGCGCGAGGAGTGGATCACCGACCTCGGCGGGATCCAGACCGCCCGCGCCACGGAGGCCGCGATTCTGTTCGTACCGCATGTGATCCGGTCCAGCGGATTCGCGCCCTTCGCGATCTCGATCGCCCGCTAGACAGACAGTGCCGGGCGTACTCAGGCGGAGCGAGCAGCCGGGCCGGCCCGTGACCGGCAGTCCGTCGGCCGAGGTTTCGGCGGTGTGCCCCCGGCCCGGTGCATGCCCTGGCATTCAGGCACCCGGAAGGAAGAGGCAGAACGGATGCCCGTGCGGGTCGCGGAGAACCCGTACGTCGTTCTCCGGCTGGTGTTCCATCAGCGTCGCGCCCAGAGCGCAGGCCCGTTCGGTTTCCGCCTCCAAGTCGTCGACCTGGAGATCCAAGTGCGCCTGCATCTGCTGCGTGCCCGTGCGCTGCGGCCAGGTCGGAGGCATGTGATCGGTCTCCAACTGGAAACTCAGCCCGGGGCGTTCCTGATGCGGGGCCTTCAAGCGGACCCACTCCGGCTCGCGCTCGACTTCCCGCCAGCCGAGCAGGGCCCGGTAGAAGTCGGCCAGCGCGGGCGGATCGGGGGTACCGAGAACGAAGGCGCCGAGGGTTGTCGTCATGCCTTCAGCCTTACCCCGGCGCTCACCCTCACGCATCCGTGCGCCCCGATGTCGGCGGCCACCCGGGCCCGGTACGCGGCTCGCCGGACCGCCCGTCCTTGCCGTTGCCCCACATCGCCGTCCTGGCAGGCACACCATGATGGGAGGTATCGGCGGGGTGCCGGGCAGCCTGTCCCCGAACACCGCTGATCCCGGCGCCAACAGGCCGCCGGGATCAGCAGTGTGTGTGCCGCCTACTTGGGCTTGACGGCGTCCTTGGCCTTCTCCTTGGCCTCGCGCAGGTCCCCCGTGGACTCCTCGGCGTGCCCCTCGGCCTTCAGGGACTCGTTGCCGACCGCTCCGCCGACGACCTTCTTGGCCTTGCCCTTGGCCTGCTCGCCCTTGGCCTGAGCCTTCTCATCCGCAGCCACAATCACTCACCCTGCCTCGCCGAAAATGAATTCCCACCTCGTGTCACCCCTTGGTCCATTTTCAAACCTGGCAGCACAGAGCGGCCTTTGCGCAGTTCATAGACCTCTGCAGGAAATACATGGGATCCAGGGATCCACAGGACTGGAGATCGATCCACAGGGCATACGACAGCTCGGAGGTTGATAACTATGATTCCTATTCTTCTTGTTCTTTTGCTGGCCTTGATCCTCTTCGGTGCCGGTTTCGCGCTGAAGGCCCTGTGGTGGGTCGCCGTCATCGTGCTGATCGTGTGGGCCCTCGGTTTCGTCATCCGCCCCGGGGCACGCGGTGGCAAGCGAGGCCGCTGGTACCGCTGGTAGGTGGTAGGAGCCCCCTTGTACGGGTGGGCTCCGGCGCCATGGCAGCGGGACCGCCCTCACATACTTCCGGCCATATGAATATTTCCATGAGGCAGAACGTGTGGGGCATCAAAGCCTGGGAACCCGGATCCCCGATGAAACGCCATCGAATTCGATGACGCCTCGACAGACTCGGCAGTTCGGCTGCGGGTTGCAACGAATTTCAATGAAGGAGTCTTTATGAGTGACAGCATCTGGGGCTACCAGCCGACCACCGGCTACATCGTGGGCACCGACCTGATCGGATACAAGGTTGAGGCCACCGACGGCAGCATCGGGAAGGTCGACAAGCACTCGGACGAGGTCGACTCCTCCTACCTCGTCGTCGACACCGGCGTATGGATCTTCGGCAAGCACGTCCTGCTTCCGGCCGGCACCGTGCAGTCGGTCGACCAGAACGAGCAGAAGGTCTACGTGGCGCTCACCAAGGACCAGGTCAAGGACTCCCCCGAGTTCGTCCAGGACAAGCACCTCGGCGACGCCGACTATCACGAGCAGGTCGGCGGCTACTACACCGGCCTGCGCACGATCTGATCTCACAGCACCTGCACGAGGGGCGGGCGGCGAACAGAAGAGGATTCT
>NZ_JBHYXD010000007.1:0-39370 GCF_042751995.1 Streptomyces sp. NPDC059371
CCCCGGGTCACTAACCCCCCGCACCCCGGGGGGCCGTCCCCCGCCCCGCCGGGCCCGGTGGGCCCGAACCTCTTGGGGTACGGCACCACAGCCCGGCGCTCGCCGCGGCGGTGCCCGCCCTGCTCGACGCGTGCGGGGCCGAGGTCGTGTGCGTGGAGCTGCCGGCCGACTTCCAGGCGTGGCTGCCGCATCTGGCCGCGCCGGGAACCTTCGCGCCGGTCGCGCTCGCCGGGGCCGATCCGAACGGCCGGCTCGGCTTCTATCCGTTCGCCGACTTCTCCCCGGAGCTGGCCGCGGTCCGCTGGGCACGGGACCGCGGAGCCGACGTCGTGTGCTGTGATCTGCCGATGTCCGATCCCCGGTGGAACGCGGACGGCCCCTTCCCGTCGGGTGACACGCGGTCCGCGGTGGCCGAGGAAGTCCCCGTCGCCCCACTCGTCTCCTTCGGGAACGCGCTCGCCGCGTCCGGGACCGGCCGTGACGGTGACGATCTGTGGGACCGCTGCGTGGAGGTCCTCGCCCCGGGATCCACCCCCGAGGCGATCCGCCGGGCCGCCCTCGGTGTCGGCTGGGCGCTGCGCAGCGACGCCGAGGCCTCGGGCGGCGCGCCGGCGCTGGACCTGGCCCGTGAGGCGCACATGCGTGAGTCGATCGCCCGCGCGGCGGCCGACGGGCGCCGGGTCGCCGCCGTCGTCGGCGCGTTCCACGCCCCGGCGCTGACGGCGACCGCGCCGGCGGCGGACGAGGGTCCGGACCTCGATCCGGCGTCGGGTTCAAGTTCAGGCTCAGGTTCAGGTTCAACCTCAGGTTCAGGTTCAGGTTCAGGTGTCGCCGAGGCGGTCCCGACGCGGGCCGACCGCGGCGTCCGTACCGTGAGCCCGGACGTCGTCACCTCCCTCGTCCCGTACGCCTTCGATCTGCTGGACTCCCGCTCCGGTTATCCGGCGGGTATCCGGGACCCTCGCTGGCAGCAGGCGGTGTTCCGGGCCGGAGGCGACCCCGAGCGGGTGCGGGAGGCGGCCGCGCGAGCGGTCACCGACGTGTGCCGGGAACTGCGCGCGGCCGGGCACCCGGCCGGCACGGGCGAGGCCGCCGAGACCCTGCGGATGGCGGACGACCTGGCGCGCGTCCGCGGACTCGCGGCGCCGGGGCGGGGCGAGGTCCTCGAAGCCCTGACGAGCGTGATGGGCCAGGGCGAACCGCTGGGCCGCGGCCGGGCTCTCGCGCGGGCGCTCGAAGTTGTCCTGGTCGGCACCGAGAGGGGCCGCGTCGCCCCGGGCACACCCCGCTCCGGGCTCGGCCCCCGCGTGGAGGCCGAGGTCGCCGAGCTCCGGCTGCCCGGCCCCGACGACCCCGCGGCGCGCGAACTGCGGCTCGACCCGCTCCGCTCCGCTCTCGACGGCCGCCGCGAAGTCCTCCTCCAGCGCCTCGCCGTGTGCGGCGCGGGCTACGGCGAGACCGTGGCGGTGGCCGGTACGGGCGACGCGTCCGCCCTCACCACCCGCTGGCGGGTGTCATGGACGCCGGCCGTCCCCGTACGGCTGGACCTGGCCGGGATGCGGGGTGTGACCCCGGCCCTGGCCGCCGAGGGCACCCTGCGGGAGACCTATCGCCGGGAATCCGCTGACGGCGGCCCGACCTGTGCCCATGTCCTCGCGGCGCTCGGCGCCGCCGCCCGCTGCGATCTGCCCGCGCTCGTGTCGGAGCGGCTCGACGATGCCGCCGCGCTGTTCCCCGCCGCGGCCACACTTCCCGAACTCCTCGCCGCGCTCGACCTGTTGGAGGCTCTGTGCCGCGGCCATCTGCCCGGCACCGGCCCGGACACCCGGCAGGCCGCCGCCGAACTGGCCACCGATCTCCTGGAGTCGGCGGTGCGTACCCTGCCCGGACTGGCGGGAAGCGACCGTCCTGAGGACACGGCCGCGCTGATCGAACTGGCCTCGCGGGCCGGTGAACACCGCCTCGGGCTGCGGATGGACGACGCACTCGGCACCCTCGCCCGCACCGGCTCCCCGCTCGTCCAGGGCGCCGCGCTGGCCGCCCGGGTGCTGCTCGACCTCGACGACGCCACCGTGCTCGGCGCGCGGACCGCGGGCTGGATCGACACGGCCACCGGTCCGGAGGCACGGCACGCGCTGGGCCGCCGACTCGGCGGGCTGCTCAGCGGCGCGGCCGCCTTGCTCCAGTCGGCGCCGACGGCGCTCGACCCGCTGCTCGACCGCGTCGACACCCTCGGAGACCAGGACTTCCTGGACCGGCTGCCGGCCCTGCGCGGAGGCTTCGACACGCTCACCCCCGCCGGGCGCGACCGTCTCCTGCACACCGTGACCGAGCGGCTCGGTGACCGTCCCGACCTGTCGCTCACCGCCTCACCGCACCTCCTGGCACTGTGGACGGCCGCGGACGCGGCGGGACTCGCGGCGCTCCGCGCACTGGGTCTGCCGTCCGACACGAACCTCGCCGAGGCGGGCGACTCCGGGATCCGCGCGGTCCCCGGCCGGCCCGAGGCCGAGCCCTCCGCGTCCGCACCCACCGCACCGCCGCGCTCCGCGGCCGCCACAACACCGTCCGCCCCGGTCCGGATCACGCCCGCCGACCGCTGGCGGCTGCTTCTCGGCCGCGAGACCGACAAGCTCCCGCAGAGCGCCCGCCGCTACGCGCACGCGCTCGACGAGCTGTACGGGACCGGCCGCGGTGAGGGCTCCTGCGACCTGGGCAGGGAAGGCGGTTCCTCCGGCCAGGGCGGCGGTCGGGAGGCGTCCTTCCCGACGGCCCGCGAGTGGGCCGAGGAACTGGAAGCGCTGTTCGGCGGGCAGGTCCGGGAAGAGGTGCTGGCCCGAGCCGCCGACCAGGGCCGCAGCGACGTCCTGGCCGAACTCGACCCCGCCTCGGTCCGCCCCTCGGTCGACCTGCTGACTTCGGTGCTCTCGCTCGCCGGAGGGATGCCCGAGAAACAACTGGCCCGTCTGCGCCCGCTCGTACGCCGTCTGGTCGACGAACTGGCCAAGGAGCTCGCGACCCGGATGCGCCCGGCCCTCACCGGGCTCGCCACACCTCGCCCCACCAGGCGGCCCGGGGGCCGGCTCGACCTGCCGCGCACCCTTCGGGCCAACCTCGCCCACACCCACCGCACGGCCGACGGACGAACCGTTGTGGTGCCAGAGCGGCCCGTGTTCAGCACCCGCTCGCGCAAGGAGGCGGACTGGCGCCTGATCCTCGTGGTCGACGTGTCGGGGTCGATGGAGGCCTCCGTCATCTGGTCGGCCCTGACCGCGGCCGTGCTGGGTGGCGTGCCCACGCTGTCCACGCACTTCCTCGCGTTCTCGACGGACGTGATCGACCTGACGGACCGGGTCGACGACCCGCTGTCGCTGCTCCTGGAAGTGCGGGTCGGCGGCGGCACCCACATCGCGGCCGGGCTCCGCCACGCCCGCTCGCTGGTCACCGTGCCCAGCCGGACCCTCGTGGCCGTGGTGAGCGACTTCGAGGAGGGGTACCCGTTGGGCGGACTCCTCGGCGAGGTACGGGCCCTGGCGAGCTCCGGGGTGCATCTGATGGGATGCGCCGCTCTGGACGACAGTGGCACCCCGCGCTACTCGGTGCCCGTCGCGCAGCAACTCGTCGCGGCCGGCATGCCCGTCGCCGCGCTCAGTCCCCTCGCCCTCGCCCGCTGGGTGGGCGACCGTCTCCGCGGAGAAGCCCGTTGAACCCCGAACTGCCTCCGGTGGCGCCCGATGTGGTCGCCTCCGCCGTGGAGGGCCTGACCAGCAGGCTGCGCAAGAAGCTGGACGCCACGATCGCGTCGTACGCGGCCCTGCCGGTCGTCGTCGACGGCGCGGTCCGGCGTGTCCGGTGCGGTGAGGCCACGGAGGTCGCTCTCACTCCCGGCGCGTCCGGCTCCGTCACGGACGCGGACCAGGTGGTGTGCAGTTGCCTGCTCGCACCCCGGTGCCTGCACCGGGCCGCCGTCCTCGGCGCCTGCCCGCTGGCCGACCCGGAAGCCGAAGCGGAGACCGCGGGTGACAGCGGGTCGCCGGGAGACTCCGAGACGGTCGCGGACGCGGGCCCCGAAGCAGCCCCCATCCTCGATTCCGGAGCCTCCCCCACCACCGGTCCCGGAGCCTCTCCGACCACCGGTCCCGGAGCCTCTCCGACCACCGGTCCCGGAGCCTCTCCGACCACCGGTCCCGGAGCCTCTCCGACCACCGGTCCCGGTGCATCTTCGACCGCCGTTCCCGGCGGGTCGCGCACCGCTGATCCCGCAGGGTCGCCCACGGGCGTCTCCGCTGCGGCGCCCACCGCCGAGGCCGTCACCGAGGCCGGGGAGGTGGTCTCCCTCACCGAGGCCCAGCGGGCCGCCGCCTCCGAACTGTGGGCGGCGGCCGCGGCGTTGCTCACCGCCGGGGTGCCCGCCGCGGGCGCGGTCCCCCAGGCCGAGTTGCTGAGGGCCGCGCACACGGCCCGGCTCGCCGGACTGCACCGCGCCGAGGCTGCCGCGCTGCGGGTCGTACGAGGGCTGCGTGGCGCGCGTGCCCGCCAGGACGGCCACCGGCTGGCCGACCTCGTCGCGCAGGTGCGGGAACTGCTCCTCACCACAGCCCTGCTGGGCGCGCAGGCCCCGGGGCCCGCGCTGATCGGCACCGCTCGCCGCGCCTACCGGCCGGGCGGCAGCCTGCGGGTCCACGGGGTCTGCAGTGAGCCGGTCATCGCCGCCACCGGCTACAGCGGCGTCGTCACCCATGTCGTCTCCGACGACGGCCGCTGGTACTCGGTCGCCGACGTCAAGCCCGGCGGACCCGCTCGCGCCCAGGGCGCGGCCACCGCGACCGTGGCGCTCGGTTCGGGAAACCTCGATCACGCCCAGCTCTCCCGCGGCGGGCTGCTGATCTCCGGCGCCACGGTGTCCTCGGACGGCCGTCTCGGCTCCGGCAAGGGGGTGCGGGCGACTCCGCTCCCGGGTGGGTCGTGGACCTCGGGTCCGCTCGCCGCGCTGTTCGAGCGTCCGCTGGCCGAGGCCGTCGCCGAGCGGCTCGGCGCGGCGCCGGACGCCGACCCGGAGCACACCGAGCAGGCGGCCCGGGAGCTGGTCGGCTGTGATCTGATCCTCGTCGGAGCGGTCGGTGATCACTTGATCGCCCGGGAGCTGCCCGCCGGACGGCCGGACACGGAGGGCATCCTGATGCGGCTGGCCCCGGCCGCCGACCACCCGGCGCTCACCCACACGGCCAACTTCCGCCGGCTCGCTTCCCGGCCGGGACTGCGGTTGCGGGTCGTCGGCCGTCTGGACCCGGACCGCGCCGCCACGCTCCGCCCGCTGGCCGTCGCCCCGCTGCCGGGAACCGAGGCGACCCTTCGGCTGCCCGCGGAGTGGCAGGGTCACGCCGACCTGGGCTACAACCGGCTGGAGGGCTCCCATTTCCCGCCACCGGATGTCGTGGGCGCCGCCGCCCTGCCCGCTGCGGACGGACGGAGCGACGAAGCGCCGGACCCGCTGGCGCAGGCCCCGCTGTGGCGGCTGCGGCGACTGGTCGAGGTCGCCGTGTCGGGCGGCCGAAGGGCCGTCGCGGAACCCGCGCGCGACGGCGATCTGCGCGGGGACGGGGCGGCGTTGCGGCGCGGTGGATTCCCGACTGCCGCGGACCTGGCGGCCGGCCTCACCGCGGAGGCCGACCGGCGCACCCGTGACGTCTTCGGCCGCACCGGCGGGGCCGATCCGGACCGCTACGCACGGGCCTGGCTCGCTGCGGCCGTCTATCTGGCGGGCGTCGAACGGGCCTTGGTGCAGGCCACCTGGCAGCCGACGGCCGCCAGGTCCTGATCAGCCGTTCTGCCGTGGCAGGCGCACCACCTGGACGAAAAAGTCGTCGATCTGGCGGACGGCCGCGATGAACTGGTCCAGGTCGACGGGCTTGGTGACATAGGCGTTGGCGTGCAGTTTGTAGCTGCGCAGGATGTCCTCCTCCGCGGCCGAGGTGGTGAGGACGACGACCGGGATGTGGGCCAGGGCCGGGTCCGACTTGATCTTCTCCAGGACCTGACGGCCGTCGTACTTGGGCAGGTTGAGGTCGAGGAGGATCAGGTCGGGCCGGGGTGCGTCGGTGTGGGCGGCGCGCCGGTAGAGGAAGTCGAGTGCCTCCTCGCCGTCGCGCACCACGTGCAGGGTGTTGCCGATCTTGTTGTCCTCGAACGCCTCCCGGGTCATCAGCTCGTCGCCCGGGTCGTCCTCGACGAGGAGGACGTCGATGGGGGTGCCGGCGGGAGTTGTCATATCAGGGCCTTGTCCTCTGTGCTGTCGTGAAGGGCGTGCGCCGTGTCGGCGGACGGGAGGGTGAAGCAGAAACGCGTGCCCTCGGTGTGGGTGGTGTCGATCCAGATGCGGCCGCCGTGATACTCGACGATCTTCTTGCACAGCGCGAGGCCGATGCCGGTTCCACCGTAGGCATCGCGGGCGTGCAGCCTCTGGAAGATGACGAAGACCTTCTCCTCGAACTCGACGGGGATCCCGATGCCGTTGTCGGTGACGCAGAAGCGCCAGGCGTCGGAGTCCTCCGGGTCTCGCGCGCAGGTGATGCGGATGTGCGGGGGGCGGTCGGGGTGGCGGAACTTGACGGCGTTGCCGACCAGGTTCTGCCAGAGCATCGTGGCCAGGGTCGGATCCCCGACGACCCGGGGCAGTTCGTCCGGCCGGTCGACGTGCGCGCCGCTGTCGGTGACCGAACTGTCCAGGTTGGCCAGTGCCTTGGTGAGGGCCTGGTCCAGATCGACCGGGAGGCGTGCGTCGTTGACGCGGCCGACGCGGGAGAAGGTGAGAAGGTCGTTGATGAGGATCTGCATGCGTTTGGCGCCGTCGACGGCGAAGTCGATGTACTGCCGTGCGCGGTCGTCCAGTTGGTCGCCGTAGCGCTTCTCCAGGAGCTGGCAGAACGAGGCGACCTTCCGCAGGGGTTCCTGAAGGTCGTGGGAGGCCACGTAGGCGAACTGTTCGAGTTCGGCGTTGGAGCGGCGGAGCTCGACGGCCTGCGCGTCGAGGTCGGCGGTCTGGCGGGCCAGGATCTCCCGCTGCTCGCGGGACGATCCCAGCTCGGCGACGATGCGCTGCCGCATGTTCTCGACGTCGCCCGCCACGGCGGTGAGGTCGATGGGCCCGCCGCCGGTGATGACATGCTCGAAGTCGCCCTGTGCCACCCGGCGGGTGGCGATCCGCAGGTCGTCCAGCGGGCGTGTGACGAGGATGCGGATCAGGACCGTCAGCACCACGCCGGTCAGCAGGAACACCACGACCATCGCGACGAGCACCGCGTCGCGGATCTTCCGTGAGGACGCGAGCTGGTCCTGGCCCTCGTCGACCGCCGCCGCCAGTCCGTCGATCTGCTCGGCCGACGCGCCGCGGATACGGTCGAAGGACTTCTTGCCGCGTTCGGCGGTCGCCGTGTCGATCGTGCGCGGCCGGCCCGGTGTGATGCCGTCGACAAGGGGTTCCGCGTAGGTGCGCCGCCATTCGGCCGCCCGCTTCTCGACCGTCTCCAGGTCGCCGAGCAGTTCGGGGCGGTCACCGATGAGGGCACGCAGCCGGGCGACGGCATGCGCCTCGTCCTTCCGGCCCTGTGTGTAGGGGTCCAGGAACTGGCGGTCCGCCGCGATGGCGTAGCCGCGGATCCCCGTCTCCTGGTTCACCAGGGCCGCCTGCAGCCGGTACGCCTCCGTCTGCGCGGGTTTGACGTCCAGGAGCAGATGGTCGGTGACCGAGGCCGTCCGCTGGAGCAGCCCGGCGCCGACCACGGCGCCCACGATCACCACCAGCGACATGAGCGCCAGTACCAGCCTGATCCAGCCCTGTACCGTCAGCCGACGTCCGGCCCATCGTGCGCCGGTCATGTTCCGTGTCCCGTCCTCGAATTTACTGTTCTCATGCTCGCTGTTCTCACGCTCGCTGTACTCACGCTCGCTGTACTCACGCTCGCTGTTCTCAAGCATCAGTCCCAGCGCAGATAGAGCACGGCGACGTCGTCGGCCAGGCCACCCTGCGTCTCGGCCAGTGCCTCGGCCCGGTCGATGAGTCCGTCGACGAACGCGGCCGGGGGCAGACCGGCCAGCTCACGGGCCATCGCCAGCAGTCCCTCCTCGCCCAGCCGCTCCGTGCCGCGGCCGACGCGCCCCTCGAAGAGGCCGTCGGTGAACAGCACCATCGCCGTGCCCTCGGGGAGTGCCACTTCCTCCACGGGCCAGCGTGCCCCGCCCGGAATGATGCCGAGCGCCGGGCCGCCCGGGACCTCCACCCACTCGACACCGCCGGTCCCGCGCAGCAGGACGCCGTGATGACCTGCGCGCATCATCCGGACGCTCCGCCTGCCGGGGCTGACACTGAGGATGATCAGCGTGGCGAAGACTCCGTTCCTGGCCCGCTCGGCCAGGAGGATCTCCTCGAGCCGGCCCACCTGGTCGGCGCCGGTCACACCGCTGAGCACCAGGGTGCGCCAGGCTATGCGCAGCGCGACCCCGAGGGCGGCCTCGTCCGGACCGTGCCCGGAGACGTCACCGATCAGGGCGTGCACGGTGCCGTCGGCGCTCTGCACGATGTCGTAGAAGTCGCCGCCGAGCAGAGCGTGCGCGCGGCCGGGGCGGTAGCGGGTCACGACCTCGACGCCGTCTCCGCGCAGCAGCGGGCGCGGCAGCAGTCCGCGTTCCAGGCGGGCGTTCTCCTGGGCCTGCATCTGGCTCGCCTGCAACGCCACGGCGTCCCGCTCGGCCTGCTTGCGCTGGATGGCGTAGCGGACCGCCCGTCCGAACAGTTCGGGCTCGACCCGGCCCTTGACCAGGTAGTCCTGCGCGCCGGCGGCCACCGCCGCCAGACCGGTCCCTTCCTCGGCGAGTCCGGTGAGGACCACGACGGCGACGTGTTCGGCGCGCTCGCGCACCCTCGACACCGCTTCCAGGCCCTGCGCGTCCGGGAGGTGCAGGTCGAGCAGCACGCAGTCGGGTACCTCGGACGCGAGCACATCGCATGCCTCGGCCATGGAGCGCACCCAGCGCAGGCGCATGCCGAGCGCGCTGTCGGCGACCATCTCCTCCACGAGCAGCGCGTCGCCCGGGTCGTCCTCGACCAGCAGCACCGACGGCTCTTCCGTCCCCCAGGCCGCGGCGCGCTCCAGCTCGGGCGAAGCCACGCCGGCAGCCCCGGGCTGCGACGTCATCATTGAATGAACCCCCACACCCGCCACCACTCCGCCGCTTCATGACGGACAACTCCGCGAGCATACTCACGCTCGCACGAACGTACGTGAGGAGGACTTCACGGTCGGCGCACCGCCGCCGGAAATTCGTTGCCCCCCGGGCGGGAGGGGCTCAGACTCGGCGCATGACCGACATGGGGGCGTTCCGGGAGACAGTCACCGCCTGGGCGGCCGGCGGCCCCGGTGACCTCGCGCACGAGCTGGCCGCGGGGCTGTCCGTGAAGACGGTCGTTCTCCTCGAAGGGCCGAGCGATCTCGCGGCGGTCGAGGCGCTCGCCGAGAGCCGCGGCCGGGACCTGGAGGCCGAAGGAGTCTGTGTCCTGGCGATGAACGGCGCCATGAGCGTGGGACGCTTCGCCCGTCTCCTCGGCCCAGCGGGCCTGGGCCTGCGTCTCACGGGACTGTGCGACGAGGCGGAGCGGGGCTACTACGCCCGGGCCTTGGAACAGACCATCACGGAAGGCACCGGGCCACAGCGGCGCGGGTTCTTCGTCTGCGCGGCCGATCTGGAGGACGAACTGATCCGCGCACTCGGCGTGCCGCGGGTCGAGGAGCTGATCCGGGCGGAGGGCGATCTACGGGCCCTGCGGACCTTCGTCCGCCAGCCCGCCCAGCGCGGCCGCTCCCCGCACCAGCGGTTGAGGCGCTTCCTCGGCACGAAGAAGGGCCGCAAGATCCACTACGGCCGCGTCCTCGTCGAGGCCCTCTCCCCCGACCGCGTACCCGCCCCGCTCGACGACTTGCTCGCCGACGTGTGACTGTTCCGGACGGCGCGTGGGGATGATGGCCGTCATGGCCTTGTCGACCGCGTTCACGACGTTGTTCGGTGTCGAGCATCCCATCGCTCTGGCGCCCATGGGCGGATCGGCCGGAGGTGAGCTGGCGGCGGCAGTCTCCCGTGGGGGCGGGCTCGGTCTGCTGGGCGCCGGAGGGGGTGATCCGGACTGGCTGGCGCGTGAGCTGCCGATCGTCGCGGGGGCCGGGAGACCGTGGGGTGTCGGGTTCCAGACCTGGGCGGCGAGCCTGGGGGTGATCGAGCAGACGCTGGAGTACGGTCCGGCGGCCGTGATGTTCTCCTTCGGCGATCCCGGCGCATACACCGAACGGGTCCGTGAGGCCGGCGCGGCCGTGATCGTCCAGGTCACCGATCTCGACGAAGCCAGACGGGCATTGGACCTCGGGGCCGACGTCGTCGTGGCGCAGGGTACGGAGAGCGGCGGGCACGGCGGGCGGCACGGGCGGTCCACGCTTCCCTTCGTACCGGTCGTCGTGGACCTGGCCCAGGGTGTACCGGTGCTGGCGGCCGGCGGGATCGCGGACGGGCGGGGCGTGGCGGCCGTCCTGGCTCTGGGCGCCGCCGGGGCGGTCATCGGCACCCGCTTCCAGGCCACGGCCGAGGCCCTCGTCGATCCCTCGACCGCCAGGGCGCTCCTCGACGGACGCGGTCAGGACACGGAGCGAAACCGCATCCTGGACATCGCGCGGAACTCCCGATGGCCGTCGAAGTACACGGCGCGCACCCTGGGTCACCCGTACCTCGACCGATGGCGGGGCCGGGAGGCGGAGCTCGCTGCGGACCCTGGTGCGGCACGTCTGGCGTATCAGGCCGATGTGGCGAGCGGCGACGTACCCACGCTGCCGGTCTGGGCGGGCGAGGGCGTCGACCTCGTCACCGAACTGCCGCCCGCGGCCGAGCTTGTCGCCACCCTCGCGTCCGAGGCCGGGCGGGCTTTGGCCCGAGCGGGACGCATCACCTGACCGACGCGACGCTTCGGCCGGAGTGTCCGCCACCGCCGCCGGGGGCTCCTCCTCCCTCTCTCACACACCACGCCATGCACGACTTCGCGAAAGACGGGAAGTCGTACTGACGGAATGTCACCATTGCCGCGGAAAAACCGATCGGGCCCGCCTCTCTGACCCCAGTCACCCTCTGACCCCCGCCGCCCTCTGACCCCCGTCGCCCCTGCCCTCCGTTGACCTCTGCCCCCGTCGATCCCCGGCACAGTGCCATCGCTCGTCCCCCGCTCGCTCCCCCATCGCCGGAACAGGAGCACGCCCATGCGCCTCTACGCACAGACCCCAGCGCGCCGGACCCGTCAGGTGGTCGCCGACCTGATCGCCGTGGCACTGATCGCGGCCGCGGTGAAGTTCGCCCTGGTGGTCCACCACGCGATCATGCTGCTGGCCGAGCCGGGGCGACAGGCCCAGAGCGCGGGCGACAGCCTCTCCGACGGTCTCGACGACGCCGGCGACGCGGCTTCGAAGGTGCCGCTCGTCGGGAACACCCTGAAGAAGCCGCTCCGGTCCGCCGCCGACGCGGCCACCGGCCTCTCCGACGCCGGGCAGTCGCTGGAGGACCTGGTGGGCCGCGTGGCCCTGCTGGCCGCGATCGCCCTGATCGTGCTCTCGGTGGCGTTCGTCCTGGTGCTGTGGCTTCCGCCGCGCGTGCGCTGGATCCGGCGCAGTGCCACCACCCTCCGTCTCCTGGACGCTCCCGGAGGCGCGGACCTGCTCGCGCTGCGCGCCCTGACCGGACCGCAGCGCGCCCTCACCGCGATCCCCACCCCACCGGGCGGCCTGGCCGACGCCTGGCGACGCGGCGACCGGCAGGCCATCGCGGACCTGTCCAGGCTGTCACTCAGGCAGGCAGGCTTGCGACCGTGACGACGGCGGCAGCGGCAGCGGCAGCGGCAGCGGCAGCGGTGCCGAACGTCAACTCTGAAAATCGGTCGCGGACCCCCTCGTCCGCGGATAGACAGGGACGATGACAGGCGACGACTCCAGCACCCATCAAGTAGCCCGGTCCGGCCTGGTGGTGACGGTTCCCGAGGCGGAGCCCGCTGTCCGAGCATGGCGGGACCGGCTGGATCCGTCCGTCGGTTCGGGTATGCCCGCCCATGTCACCGTGCTCTTCCCTTTTCTCCCCGAGAGCCGCATCGACGACGACACCTTGGCCGCCATCGCTGACGTCTTCGAGCGTCACAAGCCGTTCGAGGCGCGGTTCGAGGGCTGCGGGCGGTTCCCGGGGATTCTGTATCTCGCCCCGGAGCCGGCCGCCTCGTTCCGCGCGCTCACCGAGGCCGTCGTGGACCGGTGGCCCGAAACCCCGCCGTTCGGCGGCCAGTTCGCCGAGGTCGTGCCGCATCTGACCATCGCTCAGGGGCAGGAGGACGCCGACCTGGACGAGGCCGAGGCCGGCCTTCGAGACCGGCTCCCCGTCTTCACCCGCGTGGCGTCGGTCGATCTCATGGTCCATGACGGATCGCGATGGCGGCAGCGGGCGTCGTTCGCGCTGGGGTGATCCGGGAAGGGGAGACCGGCCGGAGAGAACACGGCGGGCGCGCTCAGTGGCCGAACGGGGGCTCGAAGCAACCCGATTCCGGATAGGGGCCGTTGGCGGACACCTGGTAGTTGGTCTTCTGCACAAATGCCGTGACGCAGGCGTCGTCATGGACGCGCAGGCCCACTCTCGCGCCCTCGTGCGTGACCTCCCTGCCGTTCTCGAAACGGGCGTCCATCGGCTTGACCAGCAGTGACCCGCCGAGCAAGTTCCCCTTGGAATCGAAGCGTTGCTCCTGGTAGCCCAGCTTGAGCATCGCGGCGCGGACCGACTTCGGGTCCCATGTCCCGTGCTGCCACAGCCGCTTGAGCACGGGCTCGATACGCGCGGCCTCCCGCTGGGCGTCCATGGCGCTCGCCGCCGACATCTCGCCCGAGATCCGGGAGCCGTTGTTCTCCCGGTAGTGCGGGGCTCCGTCGTTGGCTCCCGGTTCCACGTAGGGAGACCCGGCCGAAGGCGTCGGAACAGTTTCCGTGCTCGGGCGGGCGGTGGTCCCGCCGGATGCACCCGACGTGACACGCTCGGTTCCGCATGCCCCGAGCGCCGCGGCCGCCAGGACGGCCAGAGCCACCGCCAGGGCACCCTTTCCACCCCGCAGTGGCCGCCGTCCGTTCGCGTCTAACGCACCCTTGACCACATATGCCTCCGGTACCTCTGCGTCCCCCGCCCAAGATCGAGCCCAGGCTACGTGCCGCTCCGCCGACCGTCGTGAGTATCCGTACTCAATTCGCCTCGGGGCACGAGATGTCCGCATCCTCCTCCCGTAGGTCCGCCTCGACCCCGTCGGCCGGAACGTGCTCGGGTGGGCCCGAGTGGCGGTTACGCGGAAACGCTTTCGCTGCCGGCCAGCAGGGAGCGCAGCGGTGTTGTGTCGGGTGTGTCGGCCACGGCCGCGTCGAGGGCGTCGTCCAGCCCCTTCTCCCACTGTTCCGGCAGGGTCAGTCCGGGCTGTCCCGACCAGCCCGTGTCGGGAACCGCGTGTCCGTTTCGGACGAGGTGCAGATGGATCATTCCGGCGAGCCCGTCGAAGATCTTGGGCCGGATGAAGTTCCGGGCCGAGGGTCCGGTCAGCCGGGCCGCCTGGGGAGGCTTGGGCATGCGGTCGGCGATGTCCATCCACAGCAGTCCCCGGTCGAACGCGTCCAGCACCTCGTCGAGGCCGGGCAGAGCGGGTTCGTTCGGCTGAGCGGCCGGGCCGCCCTGGCGGACGAGCGCGTCCCCGTCCGCCACCTGGGCGGCGGTGTGCGGCGCCGTCGGCTCCTCCGAGGAGCGCAGCGCCCTGTTCACGGCGACGCGCAGCGGCCGGGACCAGCCCTCCGCGTCGACGACAGCGCGGGCCCCGACCAGCTCTTCCCAGCTCATACGGGGCAACTGGGCAGCCCCTTCAGGCAGCAGGCGCGCTTCCAGCGCCGCGAAGACCAGTTCCGTGTCGCGCAAGAGGGTGAGGGCGGCCGGACCGTCCGCGCCGTCGGTTCGACCGTCGGTGGCCAACTCCTCGATCCGGGCGATCCGTTCGGAGTCCGGAGGGTGCGAGTCGTAGCGGTGCGGCCGCGGAGGACGTGTCCCGGCGGAGAGCACGGCGAGCCGGTCGCCGGGCCTGGCGGCGACAAGCCGGCGGAATCCTCCGTACACCTCACCCACCGGAGGCAGGGCTCCGATCGGGTCGCCCATCCCCGCGTACGTCTTCATGTAGTGGTCGTGGGCGGCGGAAATCACCGGCATCGCCCGCAGGGTCGCCGCTGCCGCGTCGCGGCCCGCGTGTTCGGCGGCCGTGCGGTCGGCGGCGAGCTCCTGGTCCCGGGCGACGGACTGCGAGGTGCGCAGGAACATGTGGGCGTAGCCGACGTACAGTCCGCCGATCGCGTGGTGGAGGGAGGTGCTGCCCGCCTGGAACATCTCGACCGTGTGGAACACCGCTTTCCGGCCACGCATGGTGAGAGCGCCGAGGCGGCCGTCGCGATGGCCGTAGTGCCCGAACTCGTGGGCGAGGACGGCGCGCAGCCGGGGCACGGTCAGACCGGCGAGCAGTGGCAGGCCCAGGAACATCCGGCGCCGTCCGGGCAACAGGCCCAGCAGGCGGCTCTGTTCGGCGACCCCCGCGTTCACCTCGTCCACCAGGTACAGCTCGTCCGGCGGCCGTTCCCCGGCCACTTCGGCGGCGGCCCGGACCTCTTCCCACAGCTCGGGCTGGTTGTCCGGGCGGACGGCGACGGCGTGGTCCACCGGTCCGAGGCGCCCGGCTCGCAGGAAGGTGAACATGCCCCTGAGGATCACGAGCGCCAGCAGTACGGTGACGGCGATGATCGCGCCCTCGAACCGGGCAGCCCGCGCGGTGAGCATCTGTGTCACCAGGAGCCAGTCCAGCACGGCCATGGCCGCCAGCAGCCCGATTCCCATCAGAAAGAAGCCGGCCAGCAGCAGAACGGCGCGCAGGGCACGCAGACGGAACGTCATCGGAGTCCCCCCACAGAACTCGGCGGCCCGGACGGGCCGACTTGGCTCGCGGATCTTACCCAGTGGCCGAAAACCACCTTCGGCGGCGGGTCGCATCCGTTCGTGTCACAGGCGAGCGGGCGGTCTCGTCTCCGGGTTGCCGGCCGCGACGCAGGAGCTGGTGTCGCTGCGGGTGAGCCAGATCAACGGATGCGCGGTCTGCGTCGACATGCACACCAAGGAGGCCGCGGCCGCCGGTGAGACCTCGGTACGCGGCCGGCCCGGCGCGGTCTTCCGCGCCCCGGACGGCGACATCCTGCACGCCACGGAATCAGCCCGAGCCGAGGACTGCGGAGGTTGAGGTGAAAACGATTCGCCCCGGCCGGAGGGTGGCGGTTACCCTGCGCGACGTGAACGACCCCCGCGCGCCCCGCTGTCCCTCATGAGCCTGACCCGAACCCTGATCGACGTCCGGCCACTGCGTACGTCCCCGGTGTTCCGGCGTCTGCTGATCGGCCGGACCGTGTCCGTGCTCGGCAGCTTCATGACCATGGTCACCGTCATGTACCAGGTCTGGGACATGACGCACAGCACGGTCTGGACCGGCGCGGTGGGGCTGGCGCAGGCGCTGCCGATGGTGGTCTTCGGGCTGTTCGCCGGTTCCTGGGCGGACCGTGGCGACCGGCGGCGGATCTACCTGTACGCGACCGTCGGCCAGGCGGCCGTCTCGCTGCTGCTGGCGGTGCAGGGGTTCACCGGGCATGTTCCGGTGGCGGGCGTGCTCGCCCTGGTCGCCGCGCAGTCCTGCTGCTCGGCGGTCGGCGCTCCCGCGGCGGGTGTGTTCGTACCGAGGCTGCTGCCGAAGGAACAGGTGGCGGCCGGGCTGGCGCTCCAGCAGATCAGCGGTCAGGCCATGATGCTCGCCGGTCCGGCCCTCGGCGGCATCCTGCTCGGCTGGACAGGCATCGGAACGTGCTACCTCATCGACGCCCTGTCCTTCGGGCTCTCCTTCTACGGAGCGTTCGGGCTGCCCGCCCTGCCACCCGAGGGCGAACCGTCGAGGGCCGGGCTGCACGGGGTGCTGGACGGGCTCCGTTTCCTGGCCGGGCACCGGGCGGTGCGCGGCGCACTGATCACCGACCTGGCCGCCACCGTGCTCTCGATGCCGACGAGCCTGTTCCCGCTGGTCAACGCCGAACGGTTCGGCGGCAGTCCGCGCACCCTCGGCCTGTTCCTGTCCGTGCTCGCCGTGGGCGGCATCGCCGCGTCCGCGCTGTCGGGGACGATCACACGGCTGGGGCGTCCCGGGCCGGTGATGCTCTGCGGGGCCGGGCTGTGGGGTGCGGCCCTCGCGGCCTTCGGTCTGGTGCGTGACCCGTGGGCCGGACTCGCACTCCTGGTCCTCGCCGGGGCCGCCGACGCCGTCTCGGTGATCTCGCGCAGCACGATCGTCCAGACCCACACCCCGGACGCCCTGCTGGGCCGTGTGACGGCGGCCGAGACGATCGTCGGCCAGGCGGGACCGAACCTCGGCAACCTGCGCGGCGGCGTCGTCGCGGGCTGGACCTCGGGGGCCACCGCCCTGGTCAGCGGCGGCCTCCTGTGCCTGTTCGCGGTTCTCTGGGTCGGTGCGAAGACCCCGGAACTGCGCGGCGGATCCGTGCCCGAGCCCGGCGCCGACTCCACGCCGCTGCTCAAGCCCGCGGACGTCTCCGTACCGGACGGATCATGACCGGCGGGGCCGCTTGTCGGCCGGCGGGAACGCGAGACCGGTCGGCGTGTTGAGGCCGGAGACGGGAAGCGTGACCTGGTCACCGCCGGTCTCGCCGACTCGTACCACCCGGTTGTTGAAACCGTCGGCCACGTACAGGCCGCCGCGGCCGTCCAGGGCGAGGCCCAGCGGATCGCTCAGTCCGGTGGTGGGCACCGTGCTCTGCGTACCGCTGCCCGCGGACACCTTGACGACGCGGTTGTTGCCGCTGTCCGAGATGTAGAGGTCCCCGGCGGCGTTCAGGGCGAGGCCGGTCGGCTGGGACAGGCCGACCGTGGGGACGGTGGTCTGGCCGCTGCCGTCCGCGGCGATCCTGACCACGCGGTCGTTGACGAAGTCGGAGATGTACAGGTCACCGCCGGTGCCCAGGGCCAGGCCCCAGGGATGGAGCAGTCCCGTGGTGGGGACGGTGGTCTGCCCGCTGCCGTCGGAGGGGACCTTCACGACGCGGTCGTTGAAACTGTCGGCGATGTACAGCGTGCCCTTGGCGTCGACGGCGAGGCCCAGCGGACGGGAGAGGCCGACGGTCGGGACGGTGGACTGCGCGCCGCCCTTCTCCTCCAGCTTCACCACCCTGTTGTTGCCCGTGTCGGAGACGTAGAGATCGCGGGCGGCGTCCCACGCCAGACCGGTCGGGCGCACGACACCGTCGATGGGCACCGTCGTCTGGCCGTCACCCATCGCCGCGAGTCGCACCACGCGGTTGTTGCCGTAGTCGGAGATGAACAACGGGGGTCTGGCCGGTGAGGGGCCGTTCTCCTGGGACGCGCCCGCCGGTCCGGTGGGCAGCGCGCAGAGCACGAGGACTCCCGTGACCGCCGCCAGCCTCCGGGCCCACCCCGCACGGCCGCCATCCGCTGCGGACCTGCGTGTTCGTGCTTGCGTCGCCCTGTTCCTCACGATTCGCCCATCTGTTCTCGACGGTCGGCACGTCGCCCGGCCGTCCGCGGACACGACGATTGATACCTTCCCCCGTCGCACGGCGCATCCCACCGCCGTCGCCCGCTCGGCCGACCGCCAGGTGCGAACAACGTCCGGCCCCCGGGTGCGAGGAAGCGCGGACCGCCGGGGTGCGAAGAACTACCGTGCGCCTGCGCGCCGGGCGCCGGGAGAGGCGCTTGAATACCGGAGCGTGACTACCGAATCTCAGCGTTTCACCGTCCTGCTGGTCCCCGAGTACATCGAGCACACGGACGCCACCTCCGCCCAGGACGCGGCCGTACGGTCGGCTGCCGTCGAGGCGACCGGCGAGACGGGCGAGACGGGCTACCCGCGCTACGCGGGCGAGGGCATCGTGGCCGACATCGACCCCCGTACGCGCACGGTCGAGGCGGTTCTGGTCGACGGCTCGGAGCTGGACTACGGACTCAACGCCATCGTCTCCCCCTGATCCGGCCACCAGGACGCGTGGTCCGACGCGAGAGCGGCCGCGGCGATGAATTCGGGGCGGCCGGCCAGTCGTTGTCAGGAAGAGAACAGGGAGGTCCGTCATGCCGGCACACGAACCCGTGAAGCAACCCGCCACCGAGCTCGACGCCCGCTACAGCTCCGCGCTTCGTCCCCGCCCGGGAGCCGCGGCCGTCACGGCCACCGAATGGGCCGAGGCCCAGCGCACGATGGAGGCCGCCGAGATCTTCTGGGTGTCGACCGTGCGGCCCGACGGCCGGTTGCACGTCACCCCCGTGATCGCCGCCTGGCACGCAGGAGTGTTGTACTTCTCCACCGGCCCAGGGGAGCAGAAGGCGAAGAACCTCGCTCAGCACAGTCACTGCGCACTGACCACCGGCGGGAACTCGCTCACCGAAGGGCTCGACCTCGTGATCGAGGGCGAGGCCTCACCGGTCGCCGATCCGGCCGTTCTGGAAGAGGTGATCAGCGCGTACGAAACGAAATACGGGCCGCACATCACCTCCACGGAGGGCACGTTCCACGGGATCGGGAACGCGTTCCGCGAGGGAGACGCGGTGGTGTACGCGGTCGCCCCGGCCACCGCGTACGGCTTCGGCCGAGACGACGGGGTCTACACGCACACACGGTGGACGTTCTGAGCACCCCTCTCGTCGGCCGGTCGGCCCGTCGGCTCGGGTCGCTCAGGTCACGATCCATACCTCGTCCGACGACTCGAACCACCCGACGCGGACAGCGCCGTCACCGGCCTCCTCGACCGCGAGGTCGGTCAGCGAGAAATCGTCCGGCACGGTCAGGTGCGGCATACGCAGCCTGTGGAGCAGCTTTCCGCTGTGGGCGCCCAGGACGAGCAGGTCGGCTTGGACGGAACAGGCGGGACGCTCGGCTCAGCCGGCCTCGCGGGCGACCTGGTCGTCCAGTGCGGCGCAGAGCCAGTCGTGGATGGCGCCGGGTGTCGGTTCGGGCGAGGCGGTGATCTCGGCGGTGAGATTCCAGTAGTGGTCGATACGTGGGTCCGCGGCCAGTTGCCCGCTGAGTCCGTGGCGGAACGCGGGCGTGTCCCGCGTGTCACGGGAACGGGCGTAGGCGGAGACGAAGCAGTCGAGCGCCTCGCCCGCTCGTGGTGACCGCTCTGCGCGCACCTGCGGCGACGCCAGCGTGTACGCCTCGACGAGACCGTCGTAGAGCACGGCCGGACGGCCTCCGTCGGGCTGGTGCGCCGCGGGCTGTCCGTTGTCCGTGCCGGGGCACGGGGCGGTGACGAAGGCGTGCAGCCGGGTGAAGGCCAGCACCTGGGCCGGTGTCGGGCCTTCGGGGAGTTGCGGTACGGAGTGGTCGACGATCGCGGAGACCAGCCGGGCCGGGAGCCGCGGCGGCAGCCAGCGCCGCCAGAAGCGGGCCAGCGGTGCGGTGCTGGGCGGGACGGACACGGCGCCGATCAGCCGCAGGCGAGTGGCGCGTTCCTCGGGGGCACAGTCCCGGAGCAGTTGGAGTGCCGCTTCCTGCCAGCGCAGGGCGGTGAGCCGCGAGCCGATCTGCCGCAGTTGCCCCGCGACGACGTCCTCCAGCGTGTCGTCCTGGTCCAGGACCCGCTCCACCTCGGGAACCGGCAGGTCGAGGGTGCGCAGCGAGCGGATCAGGCGCAGCCGGTCGAGCGCCTCGGAACCGTAGCGGCGGTGGCCGCCGGAACTGCGGGCGCCTTCGGGCAGCAGTCCCCGGTCCGAGTAGAAGCGGACGGTCTTGACGGTGACTCCGGCGCGCTCGGCGAGCTCTCCGATGCTCCACAGGGTGTCGGGGGACACGGACTTGAACCTCCCTCAGGGGAATTCCTACCGTACCGGCGAGCAGGGAGCGCCGGTACGCCCGGCCCGTGGAACCCGGCACGAGGAGACAGCGACGACGACCTTCATCCAGGGGGCAGACGCCTCCTCAGCTCCGCGTCTGTTCCGAGAGCGCTCGGGTGAAGGGGGTGACGGGGCGCTCCAGCGCTTCGCCGTCGACGGTGATGTCGACGGCCTCGTTGTAGAAGGACAGGAGATCCTTGATCGGGCCCACCGCCGGCAGCGGATCCGGGTAGCTCCAGAGGACGTTCGCCGGGGCGGCGGCTCCGCTCCGCGACGACCAGTAGTCGGCCCTGCCCTTGTAGGGGCAGCCGGTGTGGTGGCCGGTCGGGACGAACAGTTCCATGCGGACGTCCTCGCGCGGAACGTAGAACCGCGTCGGCAGTGCCGTCTCGAAGAGCAGGACCGGGCGGACGGTGTCGGCGACGAGCGTGCCGTCGATCTCGACGCGCACATGACGGCTGCTCGCCATGGCGTCCACCCGTTTGTGCGGGTCGCGCGGGTGGATGAAGATCTCTTCCTCCTCCTCGTACCAGTGGTCCAGGCCTCGGCCGACGCGGCTGAACCACTCGAACGCGATGTGTCCGGCCAGGTCGGGGGCGGAGAACGTCCAGGCCGCGTTCTCCAGGAGCTCGCCGTCCAGCTCGAGGTCGTAGAAGATCCGTGATCCGGTGTGCGTGCCCGTCGCGGGGTTCTTCGCGGGGCGGAGCAGGTCCTCGCGGACCTCCTCGCGCGGGAAGGCGTACAGCGGGACCGGTACGGCCGGCTCCCACACGAGGACGGGGTGCCTGCTGTCGACGACGGTCACCTCGCCGCGCCGGCCGCGCACCCAGCGGTTACTGGGTTCCCACAGAAGTCCCTCAGGGGTGGTCCGGACGGCACGCTCGGCGGGGAATGTGGTCATGACCGGTTCTCCTTCGGATCTCCCGGGCGGTGACTCGGCAAGGTGGGCGCGGTCATCCTCGTCCCTAGCGAGCCGTCCGGGGGTGCCGGACACCCGCGGGCGCCTGTCCGTGGTGGCCGCCGGAGCCGTTCGGGCCACCTGGACGACGGCTATATCCAGTCATCCGGCCCAGCACTCACGGGTCTGCTTTTATCGGACTTGTTCAGCATCATATGCCCCATCGCGAGGCCGCCTTCGGATGGTTGCCCGTGCACGGCAAGCGCGGGTTTGGCATATTGCGTACAGAGGCCGACCGTGCCGTCGTCCCGGATCGGCACCGACCTGAACAGAGCGAAGAACCCTTACACGAAGCCGCAGGCTTCTCGCACTTCCTGGGGAGAACAGTGCGCAAGGTAAGGGTCATGCGTCGTCTCGTCGACGAACTGGTCGCCGGTGTCGGACTGCCGGTCCCCTCGGAGCCCGACGCCCTGTTCGACGCTTTGATCCGCCTGGTCGGCGCGAAGACGGGACGCGAACTCACCGTCCTCCGCAAGGAGTTCCCGCATCGGACGGCCAGTGGTCTCTGGCTCGATCCGCCCGACCGCGACATCATCGTGATCGACGAGCGTGCGACCCCGCTCCATCAACTGGCGATCTTCTTCCACGAGGTCTGGCATCTGCTCGACGGTGCGTGCGGCAACCACGCCCTCGGCCGGTCCGTGGCGACCCGTGTGCCGGCCGCCCGCCCGGATCTGCCCGAGCTGACCGTGCGCAGGGTCGCCGCGCGCACCGAGTTCAAGCACAGCGAGGAGAGGGCCGCCGAGATGTTCGGCCTGCTGGCGGCCACGCGGTTCCGCGTCTGGCTGGAGAGCGAGCCCGGCAGCGTGCCGACGGATCGCGATGACATCGCCGGACGCATCAACGCGTCGCTGGGAAACCGTCGCCGGCAGGTCTGAGCCCGTGGACTCCTTCGACTACTACGTACCCGCCGCCGCTCTGTGGATCTGCTTCGCCGTGAAGCTTCCGGATCTGCGGAGAGCCTGGCGTGACCCGCTCGTCCGGTCGGTCTGCGTCGTCATCGCCGTGGGAGGCGCGGGATTCTTCTTCGCGGCGCCCCCCCACGATCGCCGCCGTGAACGACATCAGCGGGGTCCCGAACGCCTCCAGTCTGCTGGTGTACATCATCATCAGCGGGTTCAGCGCCTCCTGCCTGCTGCTGATCGTCCACTGGCGCGGTGGCTCGCCCGAGCACGTACGGCGGGTCTCGCGCTACTGGCTCCTCGGATACGCGCTGGTCGTCGACGCCGGTGTCGGCTATGCGAGCCGGATCTACCGGGCGCCCGCCTCCACGGGCGAGGACTTCCCCATCGTCAACGTGCAGGCGGACCCCACGCGGCCGCCGGGCCGGGGCGGCATCATCCTCCCGATCGAGGAGGGCCGGTGGCTCGTCACCCTCTCCGGCAGCAGGGGGGCCGGCCCGCCCGCGACAACGCCGAGTTCGTGCCCTTCGCCCGTTCCCTCCCCCATCCCGTCATCGGAGACCTCCTCGCCAAGGCGGAGCCGCTCACCGACGTCGTCACCACCCGCAGTACGGCCAACAAACGGCGCTACTTCGAGAAGTCGCCCAGGTGGCCGGCCGGCTTCGCCGTTCTGGGGGACGCCATCGCCGGATACAACCCCGTGTACGGACACGGCCTGACGGCTGCCGCGCAGAGCGTCCTGGAGCTCAGGAAGGTGCTCGCGAGGCATGGCATCGGTGCCCCGGATACGGCCAGGCTCATCCAGCGTCGCGCGGCACGCCCGGTGGGGCAGGCCTGGGATCTCGCCGTGGGCCAGGACGCCCTCTACCCGGGTGCCACGGACGAGGTGCCGAGCAGACTGGAACGGGCCGCCGCCACGTTCATCGACCGCGCCGTCGACGCCGGGGCCCGCAATCCGCACGCCTTGCGGGTCCTCCTGGACGTCATGAGCATGGAGCGGCCCCCGGCCCGGCTCCTCGCGCCGGACATGCTCTTTCGTGTCTTCCTCGGCAGGAAGGAGCCCCTGCTGGACGGGCCGCCGTTGACGGAGGACGAACGGAAGGCCGTAGGTCTCTGATCCATCCCGCTCGATAGTGTGATCATCGTGGCTGACTGGGATCTTCGTCCGGCGTCGCTTCGGGACGTCGAGGCGGTGGTCGAGCTGCGTGCGGTGGTGATGCGGCCGGATCTGGAACGGCTCGGGCGCTATGACCCGCACCGGGTGCGCCGTCGGCTGCGGGACTCGTTCGACCCGGCCCACACCTGGGTGATCGAGGTCGGTGGCGCGTTCGCCGGGTGCGTGGCCCTGCGGCCGGCGGAGGACGCCCGGTGGTTCGAGCACTTCTACCTGGCACCGCATCTTCAGGGGTGCGGTACCGGCTCGGCCGTGCTGAGCGAGTTGCTGAAGCGGTGCGACCGCGCCGGTGCCCGGGTCCGGTTGAACGTACTGCGGGGCAGTCCGGCCCGGCGGCTGTACGAGCGGTACGGGTTCACCGTCGAGGCGGAGGACCCGGTGGACGTGTTCATGGTGCGCGAGCCCCTGCCGGTGGCTGAGCCTGGGCCGGTGGGCGAGCCCCTGCGGGTGTGCGAGCCCGGGCCGGCGGGCGAGCCCCTGCCGGTGGCTGAGCCTGGGCCGGTGCCCGAGCCCCTGCGCGTGTGCGAGCCCGGGCCGGCGGGCGAGCCCCTGCCGGTGGCTGAGCCTGGGCCGGTGCCCGAGCCCCTGCGCGTGTGCGAGCCCGGGTGACGAGGGCGGGAGCGGGGTGCCGGGCCGTCCGGCACAGGGCAGGCCCTTCGGCTCCCCCGCAGTAGGGCCGACCGGCCCTATTCGGTCCCGGTGCGGGGAGGGACGATGGCTGGATGTCCCAGGAAGACACGTTTCACGAACTCGACCGGCAGGAGTGCCTCCGCCTCCTGGCGAAGGTCCCGGTCGGCCGCGTGGTGTACACCCGGCAGGCCCTGCCCGCGGTCCTCCCGGTCAACTTCTGTCTGGACACGGACGACTCCGTTCTGCTGCGCACCTCGTCGGACTCGGAACTCGTCCGCGCGATCGACCGCGTGGTGGTCGCCTTCGAGGCGGACGAGTTCGACGCCGAGACCCGGTCCGGGTGGAGTGTGGTCGTCACCGGCCGTGCCACCGTGGTGACCGACCGCGCGGAGCACGAACGGCTGGCGCAGGTCGGCCCGGCCTCCTGGATGCCGCTGCGGAGCGCGGTGTTCGTCAGCATCGAATCCGAGATGGTTACCGGACGTGAGCTGAGGGGACCCGCCTGAAGCGGTGACCGCCGATCGGGCCCCACCCGCGGCCTTCGGCGCCTCACCGATGGCACTGTGCGCGAGCGGGCGCTGCCGGATCGACCTTCCGACTCCGATTGCTCACACAGGCCGTTTCACCCGGGCGCCCTTGCGTGGTGAGGAGTAGAGAAGCCGGCCCTTGCCGAGGGGCTGATCCTCGACCCGCCCCTTCCACAGGAGTACGCCGTGACGCCGCTCCCACAGGAACGCGCCCACGCCCTTGATGACTCGTTCCGGCACCAAGGAGCACGCCCCGAGGACGCCCCAAGGGCTCCAGAACAGGCCGAAGAACAGAGCCGGCAGTGCAAAGAGCACGACGAGGTCTCCCACGCACCGGCGCAAGGAATCGCGCGCCGCGGGTATCGCCTCGGGGTCCGCCAGAGGCAGCGCGTTCTCGAAATCCTGTTTCTCGCCGCCCAGCCGGCGCCGCCGGGACGTGACTGCCACCAGGCCGAAGGGCGCACCGCACATCGAGATGCACAGCAGGTACACCAGGCCGTCCAACTTGCCATCGTGGGCGTGCGGCAGTCCGCGCACACCGAAGACCACCGGCGCGGTGACGGCCATGGCGATCACCGCGTCGACGACAGCCATCAGTTGGAGGTGCACATAGCGCACCACGGCTTTCCCCCCTGAGCACGTGCCAAGTCCCGAGACGTACGCGGTCCTCACTATGCCGACTCCTCCTGCTTCGGCATACCGCTCGTCCCCCAGGCACGCATACCGACACACCCCGTTGGTCGCCCGTTCGCCGGGAAGTGACGACATCGTGACACCGGCGCAGGACTGAAGGTCACCACGAAAGGTGGTCCGGCGTACGTCAGTTGATCATGTGCTGTGGAACCGTGAGTTCCTCGTTGGCGAACATACCGGTCAGGGTGGCTGGATCTCCGGCAGCACATGCCGCGGCGACCTTGTCGATGAGCCGGTCGTAGTCGGGGCCCGTCTTGCCCTCGTAGGCCTCGGTCATCCGGCCCCACTCGTCCCAGGGCAGCATTTCCAGCTTGCACAGGGCCGCGAGGTCGCGGACCGCGTTGCCGCTGATCTCGGCAGGCCCCCAGGCGTGATCGGTGCCGAACACCCCGAACCGCTGTGGATCGATCAGGCCCTCACGGTGCTGTATCCACGCTTCGCCGCCTGTGAGGAACTCGCTCGGCGCGAGGTCTTCCGGGCGCTCGACGAAACCGTGGCCCAGATGTTCGGTGTCGACGCGCACCCAGCGCCGTTCGTCCGCGTTCCAGTACTCGGTGATCCAGTGGTCGAGTCCGCGTCCCTCCTGGAAGCACATGCCGAAGCCGCACCTGGCCCTGGAAGGGATGTCCCGCGCCCGCAGGATCGCGCAGGCGATGGTGGCGAAGTGGCGGCACGTCCCCACCACCCTTGCCTCCGGTGTCCGGGCAAGGTGCAGGGGAGCGGGGTCCAGTGCCGTCAGCGTGGCGACCAGTTCGCTCACCGTCCGGATGTTCTTCTCCGCGAGCCGCTCTTGCGGAACACCGAGGGCGACGGCGTCGGTCGGCTGGATGACCAGGCTCTGTACCGCGGCGCACAGACCGACCGGGTCGTCCGGCAGGCCCTCGATGAGGCCGAGTTGGCCGGAGGCGAAGAGCGTGAGCGGACCGGGCCGGGAGTAGTCGAACGTGTCATCGGTCATGACGGGGGATCGTAGAGGGCCGGTGTGACACCAGGACCGGACCGTATTGCCCGGCCTGGTGCGCACATCCGTGGTTCAGCCGAACTACCGGCGTGTCATCGGCCGGGTCGTTCGGGGATCTTCGGAAGGACCTTCTCGGCGATGTCGAGGAGAGCGGTGTCGCTCGGGAGGGCACCGGACTCACTCCACACCGTGATCTCGCAGTAGCCGCCTCGGTCACCACGGTCCAGGGCCACGGACAGCGTCCTCTCCAGGGGACCTTGTCCGACCGGTCCGCCGGATCCTCCGTCCCCGCCGAGATTGATCTCGATCTTCATGGTGTGATCCGTGGAGAAAACCGCGGACCGACCGCGAACCTTGACCGTCTTGATGTCGCTCTCTTCCCCGTACTTCATCAGCTTCACGTACTGGTCGATCGACAGGTCGTTGTAAGTGGCCGAGACATTCACGGTGTACGTGTCGAAAGCGATCCGGGCCTCCGGCTGGGCGACCTTCCCATCGGTCAGAGGCGCGGTGTTGTCGCTGCCGGAGGCCGAGGTCGCCTTCTCACCAGGCGTTCCAAGGAGCGTGGCCAGGTCCGGCCGGAGGACCGCGTCGCACAGCTCCTCACCGGTCACGGGCCGGGGTTTCTGTTTGTAGACCTTCGGCAGTTCTTCGTGGGTCTCGTCCGAACACGAGGCAGGCGGCGTGGCGTTGACCTCTTCGGACGGCATGAAGCGTGGGCCCAGCCAGAGGATCGCCCCGAGTGCCCCGAAGAGGGCCACGGCGCCGATGGCCTGGCCCCATGCGTTGTGGTCCTTCTTCGGAGTGCCCGCGCCGGGACGCGGACCGGTTCCAGCCTGGGGCTGGGGCTGCGGCTGGACCGGGGCTTGGGACAGCGCGGCCTGGGGCTGGGCCTGAGCGTGTGCGGCGGCATCGGCCGTCGCCCCGCCCGCGGAGGCCGCCGGGCTCGGGTTCCGGCGTGCACGCAGGGCCCGGACCACCCCGTGGACACGTATCGCGGTGAACACGAGGAACACCAGACCGATACCGGCCGCGACCCGATCGTGTTCGGTCACGGCGAGATACATGATGCGTACGCCGAAAACGGAGCCGATCACGATGAGCAGGGGTTCACGAACCCAGAACGGCAGGAGACGGATGAGGAAACCGAGCATCCGACGATCTCATCAGGCAAGATCAGATTCGCCATGACGGAGGCCACAATTCCGGGCATGTACAGGACCAACGAAGCGAGAGAGGCCAAGCCCACGATCCCGAGAGCGTGGGCCACAGCACCCGAGCCGATCGGTGGCTGCGTCATTCGGCTGCCGTCGTCGCGCGGCCCCCGCGGTTCTCGGTGACGTTTTCACGGAGGCGTGCCGACGCCCGCATGGGGCGGCGTCGGGCTCCGGCCGTGAAAGGACGAGGCATGCACCCATCGGTACTCAACAAACCCACTTCCAACCCCACCCTCGTCGTCGGCACCGCCTGCGACCGCTCCACCCCCTGCCAAGACGCCCAGGCCATGGCCACGGAACTGGCCGACGCCCGCCTGCTCACCAACACCGGCTGCCGGTCCGTGCCCGAAATGGCGGCGCGGACCGGCTCGTACGACTCCGGGTGCAGGCGGGTCGACCCCGTACTGTCCCCCATCGAGTCGTTAGGCTCGGAGACATGACTGTGCAGCGGATGGACAACGTCGCCATCGTCGTCGACGATCTGGACGCGGCTGTCGCCTTCTTCACCGAGCTCGGCATGGAGCTGGAAGGCGAGGCGCGGATCGAAGGCCTCTTCGCGGACCGCACCGTCGGACTCGACGGCGTCCGGAGCGACATCGCGGTCATGCGGACCCCGGACGGCCACAGCAAGCTGGAACTGACCAAGTACCACAGCCCCGCGGTGTCCGACGCCGAGCCCCGGAACCCGCCGCCCAACACGCTGGGCCTGCATCGCGTCATGTTCGCCGTCGACGACATCGACGACACCATCGCCCGCCTGGGCGCCCACGGCGCCGAACTCCTCGGCGAGGTGACGCGGTACGAGAGCATCTTCCGGCTCTGCTACCTCCGGGGCCCCGCAGGCATCATCGTCGCCCTGGCCGAACAGATCGGCTGACGCGAACTGCCCCGGCTCGTTGTCCAAGCGAGTCTTTGTCCGAGCGAGGGGGCCGGCAGGTGATCCGGACCGGACCGCACCTGATCGTCGACATCGGCGGTGCCGTCGCCGCAGAAATCCCACCACCGGACCCGACCAGCTCGGGGCGCCGACCCGCACCCCCTGAAGGAGACACCACGCCGTGGACGGCAACGTCTGGGACACCATCGAGCAACTCGCCCGCCGCTTCGAGGAACACGACACCGCGCTCGGCCTGGACCAGGCGGAGCAGTGGAGCCTGCAAGTGCTCAAAATCGCCGAGGAGACCGGGGAGGCGTCCCAAGCCGTCATCGGGGCCCGTGGCACCAACCCCCGCAAGGCGACCACACCGTGGGACGACGCTCACGCCGAAGTCGCGGATGTAGCCATCACGGCCCTGGTCGCCCTCGCCCGCATGCGCCCGCACGACGCCGCGGAGTACCTCGCCCGGCATCTGGCCGCCAAGTCCGCCAAGTTCCTCTCCCCCGGTCCCGTGGCGGTGCCGGCTCCGACGGATCCGGCGTGACCGACGGACGGTCGACGCAGCCGCAACGAACACCACACGTCGGCCCCGCGGTCCAGCCGTACGAGATCAGGCAGGCCTGCGACTCGCGCGCGGCGGCTCCTCGAACGCGTCGTCAGCCCGCGGCGGCGGTGAGTGCTCCGAGCGCGCTCGCCTGAGTGCGCCAGTCGGACTGGTTGGGGAGGGTGCCGGCCCAGCGTTCACCAAGGGTGTTGAGGGAGGTGCGGTCCTGCGCCCACAGTGTGTCCGCCTGCTTCTGGACGTAGCTCTGGTAGACACTGGAACCGGTGGCCTTCGCGAGGTCGGCGAAGTTTCGCATGAAGATGCCCTTGAACTGCTTCTGGTTGTCGTCGCAGGACGCCGAGCCGATGTCGCAGGACTCGGTGAGCACTCCGTCCCGGGTGAGCGTCGGGCTGCTGACGGCGGCATCGGCCAGAGTCCGCGCGGTGGCCAGCAGCGAGCTGTCCCCGGTCGACTTCCACAGCTCGGTGAAGGCGCCGATGGCCAGCCCCTGGTTGTAACTCCACACGGTGCCGCCATTGTTGGCACAGGATGAGGTCAGCCCGTCGTTCACCAGCCCGGAGGGGTTGATCATCCCGCTCGACCTGTACCAGGCGGCGGCGGTCCTGGCTCGCTGAAGCCATACCGTGTCGCCCGGGATGCGCTGGTGCAGCGCGGTGGCCAGCCAGAGGTACTGGCCGTTCGAGACGGCGTTCTTGTAGGTGCGTTCCCGGTCCCACCACACGCCGCCTCCGCAGGTGCCGGTGTCCCAGTACTGCTGGACGTAGCCGGCGATGGTCACGGCCTCGTCGAGATAGCGGGAGTTGCCCGTGTAGTCGTACGCGTCGATCCAGGCGATGGCCCACCAGCCCGAGTCGTCGATGGAGCGGCTGATGAAGTGTCCCTCGATCGCGTCCGAACTGCGCACGCCGGCGGCGAAGGTGCCCTTGTTCTGATCGAAGGTGCGCGCGACGGCCCAGTCGTAGTCGTGCGTGCCGGTCGTCCTGGCGAAGTCGACGAGCGAGGTGAGCGTGGCGGCGGAGTTCCACCAACTGCTGGGCCACCAGCCGTTGTAGGGATCGTACGAGGACATGAGCGCGTCCGCCGCGGCGCGTGCCCGGGTCGGCGCGGGCCTGACCCACACGGTGCAGCTTCCGTCCTGGTGGCCGGCCTCGCGGCCGCACGCGCGGACGGCACCGCCGTAGAGGAGGCCGCGTGGATCGCGGGTGGCGTACATCGTCGTACGGGTGCCGGCGGCGCCCTGCGGGACGGCGGTGCGGCCGAGGGAGGAGCCGTCAGGCCAGGTCGAGCCGCCGTTCCAGGAACGGTCGAGCCAGATCTCGTCGCCGCCGGCACCGGATTCGATGCTCGCCCAGGCCATGGAGTTCTTCTGGTCGACGTGCAGGCGGATCGTACGGCCGTAGAGGGTGGTGGACGCGACGGGCTGGTTGTCACCGGCCGCCTGGCCCGCGTCGGTGCGGTCGCAGAGCTTGTCGCAGACGGTCGGATAGGCCCAGTCCGTGCAGCCGACGGCGGCGGCGTCGCCGCAGGCCCGGACCAGTCCGCGTCGGTGATTGCGGGGATCGGTGATGTTGTACATCAGCGTCCTGGTGCCGGTCCAGGTTCCCGGTATGGCGGCCTTGCCGAGCAGTCCGTCCCAGCTGGCACCGCCGTCCCAGGAACGGTCGAGCCACACCGAGTCGCCGGTCACGCCGCCGTCGATGCTGGCCCACGCCATGTCGTCCGCGTCGGAGACGTGCAGTTCGAGGCGGCGGCCGTTGAGGCTCTTGTTCGGTACGGGAAAGTTCTCCTGCCGTGCCAGCGAGGGGTCCAGTGTGTCGCAGGCCAGTACGCACACCTGGGTTGCGGCGACCGCGGGTGACGCGGCCGGGAGGAGTACCGCACACGCGAGGACGGCCGCCAAAAGGAAACTGAGGAATCGTGGTCCGACAACGATGTCGGCGCTGCGCAAGGTCACCGGAACTCGCCTCGATTTCACGATGGGGGATGCCGGGCGGCGGGCTTGGCCGGGGCCGACGGCCCTGCGGCGAGCCGTACGGGCGGCGGTCGAACCTGGTCCGTACCTTCTTCAAGGCAGTGAATCGACTTGGCGCGTTCCTGTCAACATCGCCAACATGGTTCTCCCTCAGGGCAGTTCAAGGTGGTGGTCACGGGCGACGCATCAGGAGAGAGTCTGCCGAACGAGCTTCGCGCTGAGGGTCGTTGGAACTGCAGGTGGGCCGCTCGGCCGGAAGGTCGACGAGGATGCGCGACCGCTGGTGACCGGCTCGTCAGCCGATCGTAGAGTGGCGGCTGTGCCTGAGACCACTGACATCGCGCTGGTGGACATCGATCATCTCCTGGGCGAAGTCCGAGACTCCGTCACACGCCTCGGCGCCGGGCTGGACTCGATGACCCACCTGCAAGCCCGCGAGCCGTCGGCTCTGCCGGGCTGGAGCCGCGCCCACGTCATCACGCACCTCGCCCGTAGCGCCGACGTCTACCGGTGGTTGCTGGCGCTGGCCCGCACCGGCAGGGAATTCGGGCCGCGAGCAGACGCCGCCGCCCTGGACCGTGCACTGCGCGAGGGTGCCGAACGCTCCGCCGGTGAGCTCGTCGCCGATCTGCGTGGAAGCTTCGACCGACTGCTCGACGAGGCGGAGGCCATGCCAGCCGAACGCTGGTCCATCCTGGTCACCTCCGTCGCGGGGTGGCCGCACCCCGCCTGGTTCACTCTCCAACGCTGCCGTCGCGAACTCGAGACACACCACGTCGACCTGAACCTGGGCCACACCGCTTCCGACTGGCCTTCCGGCTACGTCACTTGGGCGCTCGACGACACCATCGCCGCGCTCACCGCACGCGACTTCCCGGTCGCCCGCATCCAGGCCACCGACATCGACCACGCTTGGACCCTGGCCCCGACCGGCCCCACCGTCACCGGCGCGGGTCACTCCATCCTCGCCTGGCTGGCCGGGCGCGGCACTGACACGGGGCTCCGGTCGGATGGTCCGCTACCGACCCCGCCCAGGTGGCCGCTCCCGCCGGCGCCCGGCTGGGCCTGAGCACCTCGGGCCCCCGGCCGTCGGACTGCCCGAAGGTGCCGCGGGGTTGGGACTGGCCTTCGTTCCGCTGGTCGGGGCGCTGTGACAGGGAGTCCTCGACGCGGCTTCGGACATGGCGGCTTGCCGGGGACGGCGCTCGCGGTGGTCCCGCCGGCGGTGGCGCTCACCGCGTGGCGTCGGCGGACGATCGCGCCACCCGGCGCCTCGTCGGAGGATGCCCTCGCCGGGGCCGAGCGCGTACCGGCCCACGCTGTGGACGGCCGCTGGACGGAAGCAGCGCATCGACGCGACCAGGACGAGGCCAATTCCATGCCCGTGGTGTGACGGGTGCGGGACGGAACCCCGGGCGGTGTCGTCCTCGCGGGTGCCGTGACCGAGCACGAGGCACGGACACAGATCGCCGGCCTCGTCGAGCGGCTCCCGGCAGTGCCCTCCCGGCGGCCGACCGTCGTCGGCGAGCCCGGCGTCGCCAGGGCAGCACCCCGTCCCGACGGCAGGCGCCGGGCCCGGCGCCGCCCGGACCGTTCCCACCCCCCCCGTTCACGGACGACCATCACCCGCTTCGCGAAACGGTCAATCCGTTGTTCCGCCGTACGGCCTGCGCGGCAGGATGCGAGCGACGGCCTCGGTGGAACCAGTGACCTCAAGACCTCTTTCCGCTGCGGAGGAGAGAGGGATGTGGCCGCTGAAGAGGGCGAGGACGCTCGGCGGAGACCCGGCGATGACCGCATCGGGGTGCGGGTCGGCCTCCAGGCGAAGGGAGACCTCACCGGCGCCGACATCGATCATCACGATTTGATCGTCGGCACGGATCTGGATGGATACGGCCGGCTGCCCAGGTTCGTGATCGGCGAGAAACGTCCGGACGGGCAGCCGGAGCCATTGCCCCCGGAAGCTGTCATCGGGTCGATATTCGGCCATGAGCGGCACACCCCACTGGCCCAATTCGCGGATCACGCCTCCCAGGGCTTCGCCGCGCGGCGTGAGCTGGAACACGGTGGTGGCAACGGGCGGCGGGGCGGCAACACGGTCCAGGAGCCCGGCCGTCTCGAGTTCACGCAGGCGGTCCGCGAGCAGGTTCGTCGCGATCCCCGGCAGACCCGCGCGCAGGTCCGTGTAGCGGGATTGCCCTCGCGCCAGCAGCTCTCGAACGATCAGCAGTGTCCATCGGTCGCCCACTACGTCGAGGGCCTTGGCTACTGAGCAGTACTGACTGTATGACCGCATTCCGACAGCCTACCAGGCAAGCTTTACTTTCCCACCTTGTTGCTTGACTTTCTTGTCTAGCAAGTTTAGAAAGTCAACATGCCTACCACTGATGTTCCGACATCCGCCGGCACGGGGCTGTCGAGTCCACCTCCCTTCAAGCCGCCACCGGGCACCGGCCATCCACGCGCCGTGTTCGCCGTTCTGTCTCTTGCCGTGTTCGTGTCGACGCTCGATTCCTTCATCGTGAACATCGCTCTCCCTGCGATCCAGGAAGACTTCACGAACTCCACCGTCGCCGACGTCTCCTGGATCCTTGCCGCCTACGCGATCGTCTTCGCCGCACTGCTCGTGCCGGCCGGCAAGCTCGGCGATGTCATCGGCCGGCGACGGGTGTTCGCGGCCGGTCTCGGTCTCTTCGGCCTGAGTTCCATCTTGTGCGCGGTAGCACCCTCACTGAACTTCCTCATCGCCGCTCGCGTTCTGCAGGGCGCGGGAGCGGCCGCCGTCATCCCGACCTCGCTCGGCTTGCTGCTGCCCTCGATCCCGCCACAGCGCCGAGCCGCCGCGATAGGCGCATGGGCGTCTCTCGGTGCGGTCGGCGCCGCCTCCGGGCCACCGCTGGGCGGGCTCCTGACTCAGCTCAGCTGGCACTGGATCTTCATCGTGAACGTCCCCCTCGTCGCACTCGCACTCCTGGGCACCTGGCGTGTGCTGCCGGAAGTCAGAGATCCCGCTCGCCCGGGGCTTCCGGACGCCCTCGGCTCCGCGATCCTGGTCGCCGCCGTATCGCTGGGGACCCTCGGCCTCGTCCAAGGCCACGCGTGGAACTGGGACGGACGAGTCTTCGGCTCATTCATCGCCGCGGGGGCGCTGACAGCCGCATTCATCGCCCGCTCCAAGAGGCATCCTGCGCCGGTCCTGGAACTGAGCATGCTGCGCGTTCCGGCATTCGCGCTGGCGAGCCTGTCCGCAGCCCTGTTCTATGCGTCGTTCTCGGCGATGCTCCTGGGCAACGTGCTCTTCCTTACCGGTGCATGGCACTACTCCGTCGTCCTGGCCGGTCTGGCCCTCACGCCCGGTCCGATCATGGCGGCGATGTTCGCTCCATCCGCGGGGAAGCTTGTCCGCCGAGTCGGTCCCGGGATCGTCGGAGGAGCAGGAGCGTTGCTGTTCGGGACTGGTTCCGTCATGTGGATCAGCCTTATCGGTCCGGAGCCGACGTACTGGACCCGATTCTTCCCCGCCATGATCATCAGCGGAATTGGTGTCGGCCTGGCCATGCCGGCTTTCACGATTGCCGGAACATCCACTCTGCCACCTCAGAAACTGGCCACCGGAATCGGCGCCCAGAGCATGTTCCGCCAAATCGGGTCGACATTCGGCGTCGCCGCATTCGTGGCCATCTTCGGCACTCCCTCGGCACAGACCCTGATCGAGGCGCACAGCCACACGCGTTGGTTCAATGTCGTGGCCGTGACCGGTGCGGCCCTTGCCCTCGCCTTTATCCGACAGCCGCGCCCCGACCGCGCCCCAGCCGTTCCCACCTCACCCGTGGCCCAGCCGGTAAGTCCGGAAACCCATCCCCAAGAAGGAGCGATGAAGTGAATCTAGAGATTACAGCCCTCTCCGAGGTGGCAACATGGCCGGATGCCGATCGGCGAACCAGAATCGTCTTGGCGAACCAGTTCTCCACAGCCGGTCTCCATGAAGACGGGTTCGCCTTCTTTTCACGCCTGTCGGACCAGACACCGAACGACGGCCTACTGATGGCCCTCGCCGGCCTCTTCCAGTCTCGCCTTCCCGGCCAGGTGGAGGCCGCCATCGCCAAGCTCGACGCCGCCACATCGCTCGACCTCGGCCTGCCGCATTACTACCGTGGGATCGGCCTGGCCGATCTGCCGAAGTGCGCGGGCAGAGCGGAAACAGTGATCGCGGACCTGGAGTTCGTCCTCATGGTCAAGGATCAGTTTCCACCCGGCTTCATGAGGCCCGTCCATACCGAACTGAGTCGCGCCTATGACGTACTCGGCCGAGGCGAGGAGGCTGAAAGAGTCCGGAGCCAGGCAGGCCATCTGATCACCGACTACTGGGCCAACCCGGAAGACGGGTTCCGCTTCATTCCTAAGCGCCTGATGAAGCGAGCCGAAGACGTCTACGTAGCCCAGGGATACGACTTCTCCGACGTGGGCTTCATCGTCACTGACGCCGGCGTGGTGGCCATCGATGCGGCGAGCACGTCCGAGCATGCCGCCGCAGCCCTCAGCGAACTCCGCAAGATCACGGAGAAGCCGGTCACCCACGTGATCCTCACACACGCCCACGGCGACCACATCGGGGGACTCGAAGCCCTGACCGCCGATGGCGCCACAGTTGTCGCCCAGAAGAACTTCCCCCACGAATTGTCCCACCAGAACTCCGGACCCCCGCCGCTCGGTTATTACCTGCCAGAGGGACACAGCCGTCGCCTCAACGTTGTCCCGGACCATCTGGTCGAAGACCGAGAACTCCTGACGGTGGGTGGCGTGGACTTCACGCTCATCCCGATCCCCGGCGGGGAAACTGATGACGGCCTGGTGATCCATATCCCGAGCCTGGACATCGTCTTCACCGGAGACATGACCATGCCCTACATGGGATCGCCGACCCTCGCGGAAGGATCAGTACAGGGTCTGTTCCAGGCCATGGAGCTCGTCATGGACCTGCGGCCGCGACTGCTCATCCACGGGCATCCGGCCTTGTCGGAGAACTACACGATTGAGGCGTTCCCCGGGCTGCTCGCAGCGCTGCGCGACCTGAACGAGGTCATCGAAGCGGGCATCGAGAACGGCCTTACGCTCGTGGAGCTCCTGCACCTCAACCACCTGCCGGAGACCCTGCGAGAACACCCCGTCTCCGTCATGCCCTATCTGGTCACCCGCGACAACCTCGTGCAGCGCGTACACCGGCAGCGAACCGGCTACTGGAATACACGCGGAGAGGGAATCGAGCACTACTCCTCCACAGAGCTGTCGAATGCCCTCAACCTACTCGCCGGAAACAGTCCGGAAGCGTTCCACGCCACTGGGCTTGCCTTGGCGGAGCGCGGCGAACAGGCGGTGGCTCTCCACATCGTCGATCTGGGACTGGTCAGCCACCAGGATGATGCGGGCCTTGTCGCTCTGCGCCAGAATCTCCTCGAATCCATGGTCGCGCAGAACCAGATGCTCAACCCGTTCAAGTTCATGCACTACGCCTCACGCTCTGCCCTGGAGCTGAATCCGGTCGAGTGACATCGCGTCCACGAGGAGCCGAAAGCAGGAGTCCGGCGGCGCCGCTTGCAAGGCCGGGGTGGGGCAGGGTCATTTCGCCCGCGGGGCCGAGGTCGAACTGGTTGGTCACGAGGATGCCGGTCTCGGATCCGACGCTGATGCCGATGTGGCCTTCGCGAGGGCGGCGAGCTGTCCCATACGCGGATGCCGACCTCGACGTCGATATGTCGCTGTGCAGGGTCGGTTGAGGGTGCCCGCTCATCGAGCTTTCGATGGCCGGCCTCGTCTGCGTTCGCCGGCCTCGTCGGTGGTTAGCGGTCAGCGGTCAGCAGGAAGCCCAGTGTCCGACGGATCAGCTCAGAGCCGCGCGCGTCAGCCTTGGACGTACACGCCGGCCGCCCGCAGCAGCCGGATCGCCGCTACCCGCTGGTGGCGCGGACGGTCCTCGGCCAACAGGGCGCGCAGCAACTCGTGCGGTACGCGGTCGAGCCACGGCCGCAGAGCCGCGGTCGCCTGCCGGACCACTGCCGCCGACGGGTCGTCCAGAAGCGGCAGTACGTCGTCGACGCGCACCGCATCGAGCGCGCGAAGTCCTGCCACGGCGGAGGCACACACCCCGGGGTCCGGGTGCGCGAGCAGCGTCCGGACCAGCTCCGCGTCCTCGCGAACCCCGCACTCGCCCAGGCCCACCGCGGCGGCGGGCCGGGCTGCGGGGTCGGCGCACAGCACGCGGTACAGCGGTGCCGGGTCTGTGCCGCCTTGCCTCAGCACCCATCGGGCGCACGCCCGCACCACTGCGGACCGGTCGGTGAGATACGGCTCGGCTTCGGAGTGCCGCCCGGTGCGACGTAGCGCGGTCACCCCCGCCGACCTGACCTGGGGCTGCCGCGACCCGAGCAGCGGCACCACGACCTCGGTGAACTCGTCGGAGGTGCCTTCGCCGAGGGTGGCCACGGCCGCTTCGGCGCACAGGGACTGCACTACGACGTCGCGGTGGCGGGCGGCGGTCCGAGCGAGCCGCGCCGCGGGGAGCAACCCTCGCCCGACGGCGACGCGGTGCGCGAGGCGGGCCGTGTCCCGGTCGCCGCTGTCGAGCAGCGCCTCGGTTAGCGCGACCGGGCCCGCGCGCAGCGCGCCGGTCAGAAGTTCCTGAGCGAAGTCACCCCGGGAACGGCGGCCGACCCGCAGGATCAGCGCGGCATGCGCGGCCAGCCGGTACGGGGGTGTCCCGGCCAGGACCGCGCGAGCCCGGTCGCGTACCGGTCCCACCCAGTCCGCGCAGCGGATGACGACCAGCGCCAGCAGAGCGGGCCGCTCCTCGGCATGGTTCAACGCGGCCTCGCGGATCCGGCCGTCGGGGTGGCAGAGGGCGAGGGCGAGTTCGGCGTCACCTGGCTTCCGGGGCCAAATGAAGGTGAGCAAAGACCTGTCCGGACCCCAGTTCGTCCGCCGCCCGGAGAGCGACGCGTTCGAGGGGAACATCTCCGGCCGCTGCCAAGCCAGTTCGCGGACCACGGAGTCAAGACCGATCCAGGAGTCCGGATCCGTCACATCGAGTACCTGGTCCAGAGCAACCCCGGCAGCCAGTCGCCTGACAGCCTCGTACGACTCGACTTCACTGGTCAGCATGGATGAAGCCTAGACACCGTCCAGCAGGTCCCGGTGTGTGGGGTTCAGGGCTGCCGGAGTTGCAGCAACTGGGGCGCCGCAGCATCGTCCGGGCGGGTCATGTGATCCGACGGACCCACGCTGGTCGGTTGTGCCCGCACCTTCCGCAGCGGACGCGGTGATCTCGGCTGCCGCGCGAACTGCTTCCTCTCGCACGTCCGTCACCCCGGCAGTCGACGTACCTCGTTGTCGTCCGACACCTCGTACACCTCGATCCGCAGCACGTCACGGACGTGGCGGGGAACTCGCTCGACGGCCTTCAGCGACGAGGACGGCACGACGAGCGCGTACCGAATCCGGGCGTCCTGGCTCGTCATGCGGCGCAGGAGCTGGCCGTAGGCGACGTCGGCGTCGATCCCCTTCTCGCTGGTGCGGCCCTTGGCCTCGCAGATCAGCCGTTCCTGGCCGCGTACCGCTTCGAGGTCGGTCCAGCGGTCCGTGGGTTCGACCGGTGTCCAGCCCTCGGTCAGCAGCCAGGTCCGGAAGGCGTCCAGGACCCGGTCCTCGTCGCTTGCCCTGGCCAGGATCTTCCGCAGCGCGGCCAGGTCGGACTCCTCGTCGCGCCGCAGCCGCCCGCGTCCGTCCGCGTCCAGGTCCGCGGGCCCGACCACGACCAGCCGCAGGCCGTGGACCTGGATCTCGGTCTCGCGCCGGGCGTCGTACAGGGCCCGCTGCTCGCCCCGGTGGACACCGCTGACGGTGAGCCGGTCCGGCTTGTCGAAGTGCGGCACCGGCCGGTCGTGCTGCGGCTCCCGGTACTCGACCACCAGCTGGTGGCCCGGCCAGTACGCGTCGACCGGCAGCCGGGCCCGTCGGCCACCGGCGCCGGGATCTCCCAGCAGCCAGTCGAACCGGTGCTGCGTCAGGGCCGGTTCGCCGAGAATCCGAGCGCACAGCCCGACGACGTACGCCTCGTCGCTGTCGTCCCTCGCTCCCATGGCCGGCATCCTGCCAGGGGCCACCGACATCGGGGAATCGAGCGACGTGCGGCCGGTCGCACTAGGGTCGTCGGACATGACCGTGCTGCGTGGCGCTTCCGTCGTCCTCCGGCCCACCGTCCCGGAGGACATCCCCGCCTTGGCCGCCATCCGGGCCACTCCGGAAGTACGTGAGCGATGGCGGGGCGGGGACGATCTCGAGGCGGACCTCGCGACCGATCTCCAGGATCCGGACACCCGATGCCTGACGGTGGACAAGGACCGGCGGATCATCGGCATGATCCAGTGGTACGTCGAGGAGGAGCCGGACTACCGGCACGCCGGCATCGACCTCTTCCTCGATCCAGCGGTGCATGGCAGAGGCTTCGGCACCGACGCCGTACGGACTCTGGCCTGCCATCTCATTGATGTCCAAGGCCATCACCGCCTGATCATCGACCCGGCGGCCGACAACGCCGCGGCGATCCACTGCTACGCCAAGGTCGGCTTTCGCCCGGTCGGCATCATGCGGCGCTACGAGCGTGGTCTGGACGGCAGTTGGCACGACGGCCTTCTGATGGACCTTCTGGCCGACGAGGTGGTGCGCTGACCGCCACCGGCTACCGATCGGGCTGTACAGGCGCCCGCAGCCCGCGATAGCGTCGGGCAATTGCCAAAATAAGGGCGAGTGGCGGGTGTTTGTTTTTGGGGTGGGGGTGGGGGGGGGTAGTGTTAGGTGGGGGGGCACGACACCACGC
>NZ_JBHYXD010000007.1:39380-88989 GCF_042751995.1 Streptomyces sp. NPDC059371
GGGGCCCCCCCCCCCCCCGACCCCTCGGGGCGGGCCGCGGCCCCCCCCCCGCGCTCTGGGCCCCCACTCACGATAATTTGGCCCGCCCCGACGCTATTTGTTGTGACGTCATGTGATGCGGCGTTACTTGTTCCGAGGGGGAGCCATGACACAGGCACTGCTCGCCGGGCGGTACCGGCTCAAGGACGTGCTGGGGCGCGGCGGCATGGGGGTCGTCTGGCGCGCGGAGGACGAGCGGATCGGCCGGACGGTCGCGCTGAAGGTGCTGCCGTCCGCATACGGCGTGCCGGCCGCGCAGGAACGGCTCGCGTCGGAGGCGAGAGCGCTCGGGCGGATATGGGACCCGCGGGTGGTGGCCGTACTCGACTACGGGCAGGACGCGGACGGCACGGTGTTCGTGGTCATGGAACTGGTCGCCGGTCACACCCTGGACCGGGCGGCCGCCGGTGCGTCGGTGCCCTTGATCCTGGACTGGGCCGGACAGATCTGCCGGGCACTGGAGGTCACGCACGCCGCCGGACTGCTGCACCGTGACATCAAGCCCGGCAATGTGATGGTCACCCCCACGGGAACCGTCAAGCTCCTGGACTTCGGCATCGCCCGGTTCGTCCGGGAGCCGGACGAGGCACACCCGCTCACCCTCGCGGGCCAGGCGGTCGGAACGCCCGCCTACATGGCACCCGAACAGCTCGGCGCGCCCGGAACGACCGACGGCAGGGCCGATCTGTACGCGCTGGGCTGTGTGCTGTACGAACTGCTGACCGGCGCCCGCCCCGACTGCGGCGGCCTCTACGAGAGGAAGCTGCCGCCCCCGCCCTCCCTCCATTCCCGCGAGCCGCTGCCTCCCGAGGTCGACGGACTCGTCCTCGCGCTTCTCGCCCCGGAGCGGGCGGACCGGCCCGCCGACGCGGGAACGGCGTGCGCCATGGTCGGGGCCGCGATGGACGCGTGGAGCAGGACGCACGGCCCGGCCGGCCTCGGGTCCGGCGCGCCCGCGTGGCCCGGTAACAGCGGCGGTGGTCCTGGAGGCACGCCCGGCGCGCCTTCTCCGTACGACCAGACCGTCCTCCTGGACGCCGTGGCGCCCTCCCCCGGACAGGGCGGTCCGGCGCCCCGGACGCGGGTCATGCCGATGTCCATGTCCGGCCTCGACCGCGTTCGCGAACTGGCCGACTGGCAGCGTGGGCATCCGGAGGCATGCCGCGACCCGCGCACGCCCGCCGTCAAGGAACTGCGCCACCTCGTCGAGGATCTGGTCTACCTCCCGGCAGGTCTGCTGGCCCACATCGACCTCTCCGGCCTGAACCTCGACAGTGCCGTCCTCATCCAGGGGAGACTGGCCGGGGCTCGGCTGACGGGCACTCAACTCTCCTTCGCCCTGATGCCGTTCGCCGATCTGCGCGAGGCGCACCTCGTCGGTGCGGACCTCGCGGGCACCTACCTCGGCTCGGCGAACCTGGCGGGCGCCGACCTGTCGAACGCGCAGCTCTACACGACCCATCTCACGGAAGCGAACCTGGCGGGGGCCCATCTGGCAGAGGCCAACCTCGTGTCCGCGGTGCTGTCCGACGCCGACCTGAAGGGCGCCGACCTGCGCGGCGCGGTCCTGCACGGAGCCTCACTCCGCGAAGCCCGGTTGAGGGGCGCCGATCTGTCGGGCGCCGACCTGCGGGGCACCGACCTCGCGGGCGCGGACCTGAGCGGTGTGCACTGGTCCGTCGAAACCTGCTGGCCGTTCCCGTCGACCGCCCTGCGGAAGCTGTCGTACTCCTCGCAGGCACCGGGCGGATTCGTCCTGCCCGACCCCGGCACGTCGTGGAAGCTACGGCGACTGCTGGACGGGGACGACGGCCGGTAATTCTCGATGGTGCGCCGGCGCCCCTGCACGCCTCGGCCGCAAACCTGTGGGAGCCGGCAGTGGCCTTCTGTCATTCTGCGTGCCATGTCCGCGCGAAATCGAAAGCTGCCTCGACACCGTTCCTGGCCCTTGAACACCACCGACATCAACGAATGCCTCGGCCCGTACATGAGCCGTGTGTCGGACCTGCGTTTCCTCGCGGGACGGGACAGTGGACCCATCGTCCTGGGAGCGGCATGGGTCGCTCCCCTCCCGCGCAACTACGGCCGCGGCATCCACCCGGAGACGGTCGGCTTCCGTATAGACATTCACCCGGTGGATGCCACTGAACGTGCCGCCACACGCGCGGTCCTGAAAGCCAGCGCCCTCCCCCAACTCCACACATGGATCACGCAGGCCATCGCCGCCGACGAGACCTGGCAACTGACGCCGCACCAGCACTACTGGCGACTTGCCGACGGCCGTCTCACCCATCGCGACGAAGGGTGAAACAAGTCCGGACAGCACTCGCACCGGCACCGGTGAAATGCTTGGAAGTCGGGTCCGGGACGGGTGGCGCTACTTCCGTACCCACTCCCCCGGTTCGGCGTCCACCGCCATGCTGAATTGCAGCAGATGACCATCGCGGTCGATCGTGAAGAAGAGCGAGTCGGGCTGACGGCAGTCCTTGCCCGCGTCCGCGGCGTACATCGCGGGGCTCAAGGCCAGCACCGGGGAAACGGCGCCGACGATGAAGGTGTTGTCGCAGTTCTCCGAGCCGTCCTCCGCCGCACCCGTGTCCCAGATCTGCACCAGGCGGCCGCCGACCGGGCCCTGGGTGATCCGGAGCATCCCCTTGTCCCGATTGCCCTCGATCGCCGGCACCCAGACGCCGACGTATTCGTCCGGCACCGCTTTCCGTCCCTCGGACGACCGGTAGAGCTCGGTCGTCGAGTCGCCGGACTTCCAGATCAGCACGTCCTTCGACCGCACGGTGAGACTCTGCTGCGACAACGGCTTGCACCGACCCCGCGGGACCTCCGCCGTCACCTGACTCTTGCCGACGACCAGCGAGTCGGTATCGGCGGAGACCAGCTTGGCGCGCCCGGTGCACTGCGCGTAGCCGTCGGTGTCGATGTAGGCAGCGACCTTGTCGCCCTGCCTGCCGGTCGAGATGTCCAGGCGCAACACCCGCCTCGGGAAGTCGACATCACCCTTGAGTACGCCCTCCCAGGCGCCGACGAAGTCCTTCGCGACACTCGGTCCGGCACCTTTCGACGCCGATGTGCCGGAGGCCGAACGGGTCCCGGAGGGTTTGCCGTTCGCCCCGGCATCCGTGTCACCGTTGTAGTGGAGGACCAGCCCCGTGCCCGTGGCCACCGCGGCGAGTGCCAGCACTCCCGCGAGCAGCGGCTTCCACCGCCGCCCGGACCGTGTCAGCGTCGGTGAACCCTGCGGCGGCGTCTCCGCGGTGAGCAGTCTGGCGGCGAGCCTGCCGAGATCGGCGAGCAGTTCCGCGGGCAGCCACGGATCGGCCGCGTCGGTACGGGTGTCGGCGGCGATCTGCTCGGCGGTGGGCCGCCGCTGTGGGTCTTTGTCCAGGCAGGCGGCGACCAGACCGGTCAGGGCGTGTGGCACCCCGGTGAGGTCCGGCTCCTCCTCGGCGATACGGAACATCAAGGCGTGCAGGCCCACTTCGGCGGAGCCGAACGGCAGTCGCCCCGTCGCCGCGTACACCAGCACCGACCCGAGACTGAACACGTCCGAGGCAGGTGTCACCCGATGGCCTCGTACCTGCTCCGGCGACATGAAGGCCGGGGAGCCGATGACCAGCCCGGTCGAGGTGCGCAGGCTGCCCGCCACGGTGTCGAGTGCGCGGGCGATGCCGAAGTCGATGATCCGCGGGCCGTCGACGGTCAGCAGGATGTTCGACGGCTTGAGGTCACGGTGCACCAGCCCCGCGCCGTGGATGGCGCGCAACGCCCGCGAGAGGCGCCCGGCCAGGGAACGCAGGGTGGCTTCGGGGAGCGGCCCGTAGCCGGAGTCGACGACCTGCTGCAGGGAGGGGCCAGGTACGTACTCGGTGGCCACCCACGGTGCCGCGGCCTCGGTGTCGGCGCCGAGCACAGGAGCCGTCCACTCACCGCCCACCCGGTGCAGCGCGGCGACTTCCTGGCGGAACCGGGCCCGGAACTCGGGTTCTTCGGCCAGTTCGGCCTTGACCACCTTCACCGCCGCGGCCCGCCCGCCCGCGGAACGTCCCAGGAAGACCTGCCCCATACCGCCGGCACCCAGCCTGCCGATCAGCGCGAAGTCCCCGATCCGCCGGGGATCCCCCGGCTCCAGGACGTACATCACTGCCCCGCTCTCCCGTGAATCAATGTGCCTGGCGCGGCGGCGACATTACCCGTTCGAACACTGCCGTGCGGGTGGGCGACGGGGAGGAAACCTACGCGTAGCGCTCGAACAGGGCGACGACGTATTCCTCCAGCCTGCCGGCCAGAAGGGCGGGGGTCAGATCCGTGCGGCCGAGTTCGCGCCAGGGGACGGCGACCTTCTCCGCGTCCGGGGCGAAGGCCAGGGCGTCGACGAGCCGCCAGTACAGATGGGCGTCGCGCCGTCCCGCAAGTCGCCCTCCAGCGGCGAGGTACCGGTCCGCGAAGCTCATGCCCAGGGGGACACCGTGCAGCAGGGCCAGGGCTGTTGAGCAGTGGGCCACGTCGAGGTCGGCCGGTCCCATGAGGTCTCCACCCAGTCGACCACACCGCTGAGACGTACGTCGTTCCCGTCGCCCTCGAAGAGAACATTGCCCGGGTGGAAGTCCCGGTGCAGGAAACAAGGTTGGTGATGCGGGGGATCCTTCCGGATGACGTCCACGGCGCGCTGCCACAACTCCGGCCGTACCGTGGACTCGGGGAGCGTCACCCGCTCCGGTGAGGCCCAGGCCTGCCAAGTCCGCGGCCTCGCCTCCTCGGAGACCTCGATCCGATGAACGCTCAGCAATTGCGCGGCCAGCAGATCGGCCCGGCGCTCGGCATCCCGATCGTCCAGACGGACGGACCCGGGCAGCGACGACATCAGCAAGGACGGGTAGTCGCAGTACGTGCCGGACGCGTCCACGTCCACGAGTTCGGCCGCGGGCACACCCGTCTTCCCGAGCAGACGCAGAATCGCGGCTTCGCGGGACAGCAAGCCGTTCGCGTGCCGAACGTAGAACGGCTTCTCGAAGGAGCGCAACACCAGAGCCCGTTGACCGTCCGGCCCGGAGATCCGGAGCCTGCGCATGTGCGAGGTCCAACCGCCTCGCAGGCGCTCGGCACCCGCTATCCGCTGACCCGGGGCGAGTCGCTTCTCCACCCACGACCGCGTGGCGCCCCACCCTCGCGCCTCACGTCCGTCTCCGGCTCGGCTGCTGCCCTCATCCTGGATCACGACGGGAAGGCTATCGGCAGCGCGGACAGCACTTCCTTGCTCACACCCTTCGTCAACAGGTCACGGACCGTACGACGGTGGGGCGTTCGGCGGTGGGGCGTTCGGTCAGGGGGTGGCGTCCTCGTCGGGGTAGTGGGGTTCGTCGGAGAGCAGGTCGTGGGCGTGGCCGTCGAGTGCGTGCTGCATTTCGGTGGAGCGGGGCAGCATGGTCTTCTCGTAGGCGCGGACGGCGTCGTCGATGGTCTCGTGGCGGGCGAGGGCCAGGGCGAGTTCGCAGGCGTCGAGCATGGCGAGGTTCACGCCGACTCCGAGCGGGGGCATGAGGTGTGCGGCATCCCCGAGCAGGGTGACGGTGGCGTCGTGTTCCCAGGTGTGGGGGACGGGAAGCGCGTGCAGAGGGCGGTCGACGTAGAGGCCGTCGTTGTCGCGGAGCATCTGCCTCAGACGGGGGGACCAGCCTCGGTAGCGGTCGAGGAGGATGTCCCGGATGCCGCCGGTGTCCTCGGCGGTGAGGCCGGCGGCGGTGATCCAGTCGGCGGGGACCCGCTGGATGACGTAGACGCGGATGTGGTCGCCGCTGTTGCGCTGGGCGAACAGCCCGCGCTCGCCGTCGGCTGCCGCGGCGCTGCCCTGTCCGACGAGTCCGGCGATGTCGGGGTGCCGGTTGTCGACGTCGTGGAACCACGCTTCGAGGAAGCTGATTCCGGTGTACTGGGGGGTGGCGTCGGAGAGGACGCGGCGCACCTTGGACCAGGCGCCGTCGGCTCCGACGACGAGATCGGCCTCGACGCTCGTGCCGTCGGTGAAGTGCAGCAGGCGGGTTCCCTGGGAGGGTCCGTCGACGGAACGCAGGGTGTGGCCCCAGCGCACGGTGTGGGGCTGGAGCGAGTTCAGGAGGAGGTCGCGTAGCTGTCCGCGGTCGATCTCGGGCTTGAAGCGCTCTCCTTCCTCAGGGACGTGGTGGAAACCGATCGTGCCTGCCGCGTGGTCCAGTCGGCGCATCTCCTGCCCTTCGGCGCGGGAGAGGCGGAAGAAGTCGTCCAGCAGCCCGGCCTCGCGCAGGGCGATCTGGCCGTTGTCCTCGTGCAGGTCGAGCGTGCCGCCCTGGTCGCGTGACTCCGGGCCGGCTTCGCGATCGTGGACGGTGGCGTCGATGCCGTACTGCTGGAGGATGCGGGCGCAGGTCAGACCGCCTGGACCAGCTCCGATGATGGCGATTCGGGGGGTGCGTCGGGTGTTCATGGTGGTGCTCCGTTCATGGGAGTGGGGACCGGCCGTGGACATGGCTGATCGCTCCGTTCGGACAGGAGTGAGTGAGGTGCGGTGAGGTGCGGGTGTCGGGGCCGGGCATCGCCTCGCGGCCACCACAACAGAAAAGCACACCGGATCAATAAGTGCAACGACTCAACTTTTTGGACGAGGCAACTAGTGGTGTAGATTAGCCCTATGCCCGAAGCCGCCTCCACGCCCGAAGCCACCCGCCGGAGCGATGACGCCCCTGCCCCCGTAGGGCGCCGCGAGCGCAAGAAGGCGGCCACCCGCCAGGCCATCGCCGACGCCGCCCTGCGCCTGTTCCTCGAGCGCGGCTACGACGACGTCGGCATCCGCGAGATCGCCGACGCCGCGGACGTGTCGACCACCACGCTGTTCAAGCACTTCCCCGTCAAAGAGGCGCTGGTCTTCGACGAGGAGGCCGATCAGGAGGCCGGCCTCATCGCCGCCGTACGCGAGCGGCCCCCCGGCCGGTCCATCCCGAACGCCCTGCGCGAGCACGCAATGAGCCACCGCAGAGGGGGCGCCGACAGCGATCCCCGCTTCACGACCTTTCTCGACCTGGTGAACAGCACCCCGGCCCTGCGCGATTACCACCAGGCCATGTGGCTACGCCACACCGCCGCGCTCGCCGAGGTGATCGCCGAAGAGAGCGGCCTCCCCGCGGGCGATCCGGCCTGTACAGCCCTGGCCCACTTCGCCCTCGAAGCACCCCACGCCGCCCGCGCCCACGACGACCCCCAGCAGGTCATCACGAGAGCCTTCGACCTGCTCGACAGCGGCTGGCGCGATCTCACCTGAGACGAGGCGCCGACGGGCGTCAGCCCCATTTGATCCGATCCCTGGAAAGCCGACGGCGTCAGCCCCACTTGATCCGATCCCTGGAAAAGTTCTCGGCACCGCGAATACCGGGATGGTTCCGCGGTGTGCCGACGAGCTGGATCCGCAGGTCCGGCATGCGCTCGAGCCCCGTCAGATCGGCCTCCCAGCCGAGGCCGGTGACGCCGAGCGTGAGGCGGCGCAGGGCCGGAAACGCGGTCGGCAGGAGGGTCAGGTCGATCTCCTTGAACCCATGATCCGCGTGCACCATGAGCCCGAGGTGGTTCACTCCGCCGTGGCCGAGACCCGAGGGCAGGCTGAACTCCCGCGCCTCGCAGGAGACGGACAACTGCGTGAGGGCAGGCAGCGCGCCGAGCATGCCGATCCCTTCGATCGCGGAGCCGGTGAGCCAGACCTGGCTCAGACTCGTCCACTCGGCCACATGGGCCTGCCAGTCGAGGGGCATGGACGTGAGCGCCAGATCCCGTACCCCGGGCAGCGCGGGCAGGGTGAACCGGAGCTTCTCGTACCGCCGATGGGGCCTGAGAATCATGGAGGCGAGGAACAGCGGGTCACTCGTGGTCGGGGCGATGCCGAGAAGAAGACTGGTCAGCCCTCGTACCTCGCCGAGAAGGTCGAAGGACTTGGTGTACCTGAGAGCCGTGGGCGTCCAGTTCAACAGGCTGGTCCGATGGCTGTTGGCGAAGTCGACGACCTCGTCGAGCGGCATGGCCACGCGTACCGCCAGTCCCTCGACCGAACCCAGGACGCGTGCCTGGGCGAGCTGCGCGGTCGAGTCGGCCACGAGCCGGGAGACGTCCAGACCGGCGAGCACGGCATCGGCGTATTCCTGCCCGGGACAGGTCTCCCAGATCCCGACGAGTACCGAGGCGAGTTTCTTCCGCTGCTCGAACGGCATCTGTGACAGAAAGGCGAGAGCCTCGGAGCCGCCCAGTCTGCCGGCCAACTGGGCGGCGCTCCGGCAGAGGTCCATGTCCTGCCAGTCGAAGTCGCGCTGCAGAGCGGAGAGCAGGTCGGGCCCGACCGAGGCGTACTGGTCGGTCTCGTGCGGGAGGCCCTCGTCCTGCGACCCCGTGGGCTGTGTCGGAGTCTTCTCCGGCCCTGCGGTAAGTGACTTGCTCTCCTCCTTCGCGGCGGCCCGGAAGGTTTTCGCGACGCCCGCGATCAGGGCCCCACGGTCCTCCTCCTCCATCTGTACCGCGTAGGGAATGCACGATGCCGCGGCCAGCCGCATTCGGGCACGCTGGGTCCGGTTGGTCACCAGTCTCGCCTTGCGCCGCAGTTGAGCGGCGAACTCGCGGGTGTCGGCGAGGTTGCACTGGCTCATGGCGAAGCGCAGTACGTCGTCCCACATCTCCTCCCCGGCGTGGCCGGCGAGTTGACCGAAGGATCGCTGAGCGACCAGATCCGTGGCAGCGAGGTAGTCCTGGAAGGTGCGGTGGCTGAAGCGCAGAGTGTCCTCGGCCGGGGCGACGAGAAGCCCGCTCCGCTCGTGCAAGGCCTTGCGGATCTCACCGGGGGTATGGGCGCCGGGCTCCCGCCCCAGACTCGGCAGCCGGCTCTGCACCTTCTCGTCGAAGCGCGTCAGGGTGATCTCCCGTTCGCCTTCCGCCGTCAGGTAGCCGGCGATCCAGGAGAGAACCGCCCTGCGTTGATCGATGTCCAGGCCCGGCAGCGGCTCGGGCACCTCGCGGTCCGCGTCGCGCAGTCCGAGCATCATGTCGACGGTCCGCGCGTACAACTCCTGCCGGAACCGCGGAAGCCGGGTGCCGTGCACCTCGTGAAGCTTGCACAACACGGCGCAGAGGAGCGGGGTCGCGGCGAGCGCGGAGAGATCCGACGACGCGTTGATGTGGCGGGTCAGGGAAATCTCGTACGAGGACAGACGGTCGATGCGCCGTTCGCGCTCCTCGTCCGCGAGCCGCGACGCGCTGACCCCGAGGATGGCAGCCCGGTGCCACTTGTGGATGAGCTCCGCCCGTTGGCCGGCGTCGAGTTCGACGAGCTTGAGCTCCACGAAACCGAGGCTGGCGGGCGGGGACCAGTTCTGCAGCGCCTCCGGGCGTCCCGTGACGATGACATGCAGAGCGGGGAACTCGCGCAGAAGATCGCTGATCCAGCGCAGTACGCCGTCCCGGTGGCCCTCCAGCACCTCGTCGAGGCCGTCCACGAGCAGGAGCGCCCGCTCCTGACCGAGCATCCGGCGAATCCACCCGTCCGGCGGGGCGACGTCACTCGCCATCCCGCTGAACTCGAGGAACTGCCCGATCCGCGGAGGGACTCCATCGCGTCCCTCGACCCGTTTCCATCGCGGCGCGTACATGTCTCGCAGGCGCAGCAGGAAGGGAATCCGGTCGTTGAACGGCGCGAGTTCGCCCTTGCACGAGCCGCGGGCCATGGAGACGGCAAGCCACTCGAGCAGGGTGGACTTCCCCGCTCCCGGGCTGCCTCTCAGCAGCAACCGCGTGTTCTTCGCGATCAGGGGCTCGACCGGTCTGGTCTGCTCGGCGTTCGACGACAGGCGGAGCGACGGGACGCCCGCGCGCAGACTCACGTACGCGTGGTCGATGCCGATGTCGTCCGCGAGGTGGCCCTGGAGACCGAGCCCGAACAACTCGATGTGCCCGTAACGGCGGATCGTGTCGCTGCGGTACGTGTCCAGGAACGCGGCGTCGCGCGCGTCCGACTCCGTGAGCGGCGGTGAGGGCCGGACTCGGAACAGCGCGTCGGCGAGCGGCGCCCCCTCGAACAGGGCGCTGATGCGGCTCGCCTCCAGCCGGGAGTGGTTCCAGCCCGTCGAGTCGCGCACGACGACACCGATCAGCCACCGGCCCGCGTGGAACACCGGCGCACCCGACATCCCTCTCCAGGGTTCCGGGCCCGTCGGCGCGTGTCCGTCGAGTTCGAGGGAGAGGTAGCCGTGGTTGTCCGCGCTGTTGGGTGCCACCTTGAACGCGGCCTCGAGCGGGGCGACACCGGCGGTCACCCGGGTCATCACCGCCGGCAGACCGAGGGCCGAGCAGGAGTCGAAGCGCGCGTCGGACGCCAGCTCGCGCAGCGGCACGACAGCCAGCTCACCCGGTGCGGCAAGATCCTCGGCCGCAAGGAGTACGGCGATGTCCTTCTCGATCCGCACGACTTCCGCGGTCGTCACGCGCAGGGTGTGCAGCCGGCACACACGCAGGTCCTCAGCGGGAATGTCGTCCACGACGTGGCCCGCGGTCACGACCACACGGCTGTTGAGGAGGTAGCCGCTGCCGCGCACCTGGTCGTCTCCCGTCATCAGGGCGACCAGGTGGAGGCGGCTGGGGTGCCGGACGGCGGCGGTCATCGGACGATGCGGTGGCCGGAGTCGGTGTTGCGGATCTCGGGGCTCTCGCCGGTGGTGGCCGACACGGGCGTGAGGTTGAGCGTCACCCGATGAGTGTGCGCCGTGGACCGCTTGCGCTCCGCGTCGGCGGTGACGACCCACGCCTTGACCCCGCCCTTGACGGTCCGGTCACGGGTCAGCGCGACGGTGAACTCAAGCTGGATCGGGCCGACTTGGAATCGGATATCCGAGTCGGGGTCGGACGCGGCCGCCTCCGTGATCTGTGCACGGAGTGCCTGTACGGCGGCCACCAGGTCGACGGAGGCCCCGGCGGGACCGTCGTCCGGTCTGCCGCGAGAGAACCACATCTCTCCAACTCCTCCCCCAGCCGCAGCATTTGGGCCACATCATGATGAGCCCCGAGGCGTGGCCGAGCAAGACCGTCTTCCCCGTCACCCTCACCACGCCCGGCACCCTCACCACTCCCGGCACTCCCCCGCTGCTCCGCCCGGCCCGATGACGGCGTGGAGGCCGGTATTCAGCGCTCAGCTCTCGTACAGCCCGGCGCCCCCGCCGGTCGCCGCACGCGTCAGTACGTCTGCCAGCTCCACCGGGGTGGAGAGCATCGGGTAGTGGCCGGTGGGCAGTTCGAAGAAGGTGACTCCGGGCTCGGCGAGCTTGGCGAACCGTGGCAGACCGGTACCGTGCAGTGTGCGGGCGAGCTCCAGGCTGAGGCCGTTCGCGAGGCAGAAGACCCCGGTGGTCGGGAGCTTGAGCCAGGCGCCGGTCAGCTCGATCGGCTCCGTGACGGTCCGGACCGGCTGCGGGGTGGCCAGACGGTGGTAGCGCGCCAGCTCCGCCGGCGGAACGGCGTGCAGCGCCGGGATCTCCTCGGGCACCGGGATGACGCCGTCGAGGGCGCGGTCGAGCAGGCCGAGCTGTGGCATCTGCGCCACCAGCGACTCGCCCGGCTCCGGGAAGCCGGTGTCCACGAACACCACCCGGGCGACCTGTCCGGGGTACCGGTCGGCCGCCGCGAGGGCGGGGAAGATGCCGTAGCTGTGCGCCACCAGCACGATCCCCGGGCCCTCCGCGTCCAGCAGTGCCGCCACGGCATCGGTGTGCTCGCCCAGTCCGACACCTGCGGGGTCCTCCCCCGCCCGTTCGGCCGTGCCAGGCAGGGTGACCGGAAGTGCCCGGTGCCCTCGCGCGGTCAGCTCGGCGGCCACCGCCTCCCAGGCCCAGCCACCCATGAAAAGTCCCGGGACCAGCAGAAACGTCGTCATCACAGACCTCTTTCGAAGCATCGCGTGCGGTCGGTCAGGACGGTAGGACCTCCCCTTGGGGGAGATTCCAGCCGCAGGCGTACGAGCCGGCCCGGGATGGGCAGGCGATGCGGTCGACAGCCCGGACCGAGCGAAATGAGGTGGCGTCGGTGATGCCCAGTTGTTTGGATGCCCGACGTGACTTCTGCCGACTTTGACGATCACCCTGAGCGGGCGCTGCTGAACCGGCTCGAGGAGTACTACGACGCGGTCCCGCGCCACGGCGCCCGTGCCGAGGACATCGGGCCGCTCACCCTGTTCGTGCGGGAGGGACCGGGCTGGCCGTTCTACGCACGTCCCGCACGGGGATGGTCCGGGCCGCTGGAGGCGGCCGACGTGCGCAAGGTCCGTGCCCGTCAGCGGGAACTGGGGATCCCTGAAAGTTTCGAGTGGGTCGCCGAGACCACGCCGACGCTGCGGGCGGCGGTCGAGGAGTCGGGACTCGTGGTCCACGAACATCCGCTGATGGTGCTCGATCCATGGGTTCCGGCAGCGCCGGTGGAGAGGCCGTCCGGCACCCGGTCGGTACGGATCGTCGGCGCGGACGATCCGATGCTGCCCAGCGCCCTGGCCGTTCCTCACCTCGCCTTCGCCGAGCCTGGAACCCATGTGGGTCTCGCGGGAACACCGCAGTTGGCGGAAGCGGCCGACGCCTGTGTCGCCGACGGATCGGTGGAACGCGCGATGCTGCGTGTCCGGGCAGGTCTGACGGTGGTCGTCGCGGCCGTCGAGCAAGGGTCGGCACTGTCCGCGGGCCAGCACCAACCGCTCGCGGGAATCAGCGAGATCGTCGGCGTGGGAACGCTTCCCTCGGCTCGCCGTCGCGGTCTCGCCCGCGCGGTCACCGCGGCCCTGGTGGCCGACGCCCGGTCACGGGGAGCGGACACCGTCTTCCTGTCGGCCGGTGACGACGACGTCGCGCGGATCTACGCCCGACTCGGGTTCCGCGAGATCGGTACGGCGCTGATCGCCGAACCCGCCTCATAGGTCCACTCCGTCCGCTCCGCTTTGGGCACCACTCGTCGGTCATAGAGCTCGGAAGGGCGGTTGAGAGGGACCGTCACTGCACGTCAGAGGGTCGCGAGCCAGGCGGCGGTCTCGTCGGGGTGGGCGAAGCGCACGGTGGCGAGCGGGGAGAAGCGGGGGTCACGGATCCGGCGTTCGATCTCCTGGCGGCGGGACACGTACTGGGACCAGGACCACCAGACAGGATGCTCCCGGCTCAGCCACCCCCGCCAGGTCTCCCGGTTGCCGCCGAAGAGGACCTCGCGACGGGCTGAGCGCCGCAGGGAGCGGCGCACCACACGGGGCGCGACCACGCGCCTCGGGTAGTCGAGCCACACCACCGTGTCCGCCCTGCCCCACAGGAGATCGCGGACCTCCGGGTAGCCGAGCGAGTCCACCACCCAGCGGGGCCTCGCGCCGAACCGCGCCACGTCCTCGGCGAACGAGCCGTTCACGGCCCAGCCGGGGCCGTCGTAGTAGAGCGCGTCCATCTCGTGGTACGCCAGACCCAGCCGCTCGCCGAGAGTGCGCGCGAGCGTGGACTTGCCCGCGCCCGTGACCCCCACCACCAAGATCCGTTCCACGGCGGCAGCCTATCCGGGGGCGGTGAGCTCCTAGACGGTGCGGCGGCGGCTGCGTTCGGCCGACAGGTCCGCGGCGGGCCCGTGTGATGCCCCATCCCACCAGCGCCGCGGTCAGGAGCGTGAGAGCGAGGCCGGCCCAGGTGATCGCGTCGTGGAACTGTGCGGTCTGGTGAGTGCTCCAGTGCGACGTGGCGATGTCGCCGGTGAAGAGTGCCGCGAGGATGGTCCCGCCGACCGCGATGCCGATGCCGGTGGTGACTTCGCCCGCGGTGTCCACCAGCGCCGATCCGATGGTGGTGCGGTTGGCCGGGAGGCCGCGCATCACGTTGGTCCCGGCGACGACACCCACGACGCGCATACCGGCGGCGACGAGCATGAGTGCGAGGGCGATCCACCCGTAGCCGAAGCGGCCCAGGAGCCCGTAGACGGCGAGCCCGCATACGACGGCTCCCGCGCTGAGCCAGGAGGCCTTGTCGAGGCCGACACGCGTGACCAACGGGCCGATGAGCGCACCGCCCACGATGAGCACGACCACCTGCGGCAGCATGCCCAGGGCCGCCTGGGCGGGTGTCCAGCCCAGGTCGAGCTGGAGCTGCAGGGTCACGAGGTAGCCGAGTCCGGCGGTCGCGAGGCTCGCGGCGGCCTTGAAGGCCAGGCCGCTCGACACGAGGGGGCGGGCGACGAGTTCGAGGTCGAGCAGCGGATGGCGGGCGACACGCTGACGGACGACGAACAGCACGGCCGTCAGGGCGGCCGCCGCCGTGGTCAGCCACGGGAGCAGCGACGCGGTACCCGCGTCGACGAACAGCGTGGGCGCGACGAGCGTCAGCACGATCGCGGCCGTACCGAGCAGGGCACCCGTACCGTCGATCGGTTCCCTGTGCAGCTCGTCCGCCTTGTCGGCGGGGATACCGCGCCGGATGCCGATGAACGCGAGTGCGGCGATCGGCACGTTCACCAGCAGCAGCATCTGCCACGGAGCGAACGCGAGCACGAAGCCACCGGCCGTGGGCCCTATCGCGAGTCCGACCAGGCCGACGGTCGAGATCAGCGTGGTCGCACGGACGCGGAGCGCGTCCTCGTCGAACAGGCGGAACGCCAGCGCGAGGGAACCCGGCGTCGTCATCGCGGCCGCGACGCCCATGGCCGCCCGGACGGCGATGAGTTGCTCCGCCGTCGTGACGAACGCGGTCGCCAGACTTGCCCCACCCAGCAGCACCAGCCCGACCAGCATGACCTTGCGGCGACCGACCCGGTCGGCCAGCGCGCCGAGGGCCAGCATCAGCCCGCCGAACACGACGGCGTACACGCCCGTGACCCACTGCAGAACAGTCGTCGACGCCGACAGTTCGCGGCCGATGGTCGGCAACGCGACGTTGAGGATCGAGTTGTCGAGCATCTCGAACAGGAACACCGCTGACAACCCGGCGAGGGCTACCCCCGCCTCGCGGAGGGAGCGTGGCGGGGCTTGGCTGAGGGAGCCCTGCGACGGTTCATGGAGGGAACGTGGCGAACGGGAGGCTCCGGCGGGAGCACCGGCCTTCTCGACGGCTCCAGGACGACGGACATTCACTGCGCACTCCTTCGATGTGAAGAAGTGGCGGCCCGTCCGGTACCGCGTATGCGCGTGTGTCCCCGGCTCCATCGAATCGAGTCGATGTCCTGCGGTGAACGCACGTTTCTACTTCCAGTGCTCCGACAGTACACCCCGCGCCGAGACCACGTCGCCGCCCGCTTCGGGCCGGGTTCGGGCCGGGTTCGGGCCGGGTTCGGGCCGGGTTCGGGCCGGGTTCGGGCCGGGTTCGGGCCGGGTTCGGGCCGGGTTCGGGCCGGCATGCTCACCGGCACTCTCTTGTCACCCCCCTGTTTCTGGGGGATTCACTCGGCATTCCGGCCAGGGCATCGTCCTCGGTGTGCTCCGGACCACGGTGCATCCGCCCGGCAGCGCATTGCCGGCGAACAATCAGGGGGAAATGATGATGAAGAGTGTCCTGCCGCGTCGTAGCACGGTCGTCGCGGCGCTGAGCGCCGGCGTGCTGTTCCTGGGGGTCGGCAGCGCGTCCGCCGCGAACGCGCTGATCCACGTGGGTGATAGCGCGGGCGTCTTCAACACCCCGCACACCCGCGGCGGCAAGGTGGGAGTGCCGGACCTGAGGTTCGGCGACGCCGTCGTCGCCGACTGCTGGGACCGCGGTGACAACATCGACAACCGCGGAAACGTCTGGTACCACACGGTGTCCGAGCGGTACACCGCCACCACCGGCCAGGAACTCTTCGTCACGGGGTGGACCTACGGGGCGTACGTGGACGGCAACGAGGCATTCCACGACGGGGCCATTCGGGAGTGCTGACGGAATGAACCCGGTCGCCCGGTCCGTGGCCACTCAGGACCGGGCGACGCGCGGAAATTGCGGAAAGGACGGGAATAGAAAGTTCCAATTGCGATTTCTCGACGGCTGCCGTATACACGCCAAGGAGTGTCATCTCTCGGCCAACGTGCCGCGAATCCGTGCTCGTCGAGTGGTGCGGATTCACACTCCTTCCATGAATCCGGACGTGGAACAGACAGTCCGCACGTTGGCGCCCGCGGTGGCGGGGGCCACGACAATCCCTGAACTGGGTTCGGTGATCTCACGGCAGATCGCGGAACTCGTACCGCACGACGGATACATGCTGAGAGGAGTCGACCCGATCACGGGCGCGGCATGTTTCCTCACCAAGGAACATGGTTACGCGGCAGACTTCTATCGCGAACTGGAATCCGCGGAAATCCTCGGCCACGGGCAGCACACCTTGACCGCGTTGGTCGGACGTGGCCGTCCCGTCGCGGTCCTCGCGTCCGACTCACCGGGCGGACGACACCGTGTCCGGCACCAGGAGATCATGAACACGACCGACGTCGGCAGCGAGATGCGGGTCGCCCTGACCCTCAAAGGGCTGACCTGGGGTTTGCTGGTACTGCTGAGAGCGAGAGGCAGCAGACCCTTCTCGACGGCCGACGCGGTGAACGCCGGCCGCCTGGCCGGCCCTCTGGCGGAGGCGCTGAAGCAGTATGTCGCCGGTCGTTTTCTGCGTCCCGTTCGCAGCGCGCCCCCACCCGGAATTGTGGTGATCGACGGCAGCGACACGATAAGGGCGGTGACCCGAACCGGCCATGAATGGGTGAGCAAACTCGTACAGGATGCCGAGACCGCTGACGAGAGCGAGATATTCGCGCACGTCTGGAACATAGCCCTCATGGCACGGCAGCCAGGCCGTCAGGCACTGAGCCGTATCCCCGGCCCCGACGGGTGGATCGTGCTGGAGGCCCAGCGGCTCGACGATTCGGATCTCGGCGGTGTCGCGGTGACCATCCAATCCGCCTCCTCCGACGTACTGCTGCCCGCCGCGGCCGTTCTGTACGGGATCACCTCACGGGAACAGGAGGTGATCAGGCGGGCTCTCGACGGACTGGCCGTCAAACAGATCGCGCGCAGCCTGAATCTTTCTCTGCACACCGTCAACGATCATTTCAAGGCGATCTATCGAAAGACGGGTGTCAACAGTCGTGAAGAACTCCTGTCGAGCCTTTCGCGATGATCCGGCCGTCCCGCGTCTCCAACTCCGGTCAGTCGCGGGGCAGGAGGAGGCGGGACAGCGCGGCGGTGGCGATGAGGAGGGCGGCGACGGCGAGCAGGCCGATGCGCATGCCCGGCAGGGAGAAGTCCGCGCCGGAGCCGGAGAGCAGGCCGCCGAAGAGGGCGACGGCGAGGGCACCGCCGGTCTGGCGGAAGGAGTTGAGCAGTCCCGACGCCGTCCCCGCGCGTTCTCCGGGGACGGCGTCCATCAGCAGTGCGGTCAACGCGGGCACCACGAGCGCCCCGCCGATGCTCAGCGGCAGCAGTAGGACCAGTACCAGCCATACGGGGGTGTGCGCGGCGAGCGGCAGCATGGCCAGCATCGCTCCCGTGAAGATCAACTGACCGGCGACGATCACCGGCCGACGCCCGACGCGCTCCGCCAGTCGCGGTGAGACGAGGTTGGTCGCCGTCACCACCGCGGACATCGGGACGAACATCAGCCCCGCTTCGATCGCCGACATTGCGCGCAACTGCTGGTAGTACAGGCCGAGAAGGAAGATCCCGCCGTAGAAGGCGGCGTTGACGGCGAAGCCGACCGCCAGCGGGACGGCCACCCTGCGGTCCGTCAGCATGCCCAGCGGGACCATGGGCCGACGGTGCCGGGCCTCCACCATGACGAAGGCGCACCCGGAGGCTACGGCGAGCGTGGCGGCCGCCGCCACGGGGCCGCTGGTCCAGCCCAGGTGGCCGCCCTCGATCACCGCGAAGGCCAGCCCGGCGAGGGCCAGTATGGCGGTGAGTTGTCCTCCGGCGTCCACCGCGGCGGGCCGGCGCGCGGAACGCGGCACCCGGACCAGCAGGCCCAGGATCACCGCGCCCACGGGGAGGTTGAGGAGGAAGACCGCTCGCCAGCCGGCCGAGTCGGTGAGCAGCCCGCCCAGCACCGGACCCGCGGCCATCGCCACCGAACCGCCGACGGTCCACAGCGCGATGGCGCGGGCACGCGCCCGGGCGTCGTCGTATGCCTGGCGGACCAGTGCCAGCGAGGCCGGCATCACGATCGCGGCGGCGGCGCCCTGCGCCACGCGCGCGGCGACCAGCACGCCGATGCCGGGCGCCAGTGCGCAGCCGAGGGAGGCGAGCGTGAACAGGGCCACGCCCCAGGCGTAGGCGCGACGGGCGCCCGCATGGTCGGCGAGGGCGCCTGCGGAGATCATCAGCGCCGCGAACATCAGGGTGTACGCGTCCACCACCCATTGCAGTCCGGTCATCCCGCCGCTGAGGGACGTGCCGATGGCGGGCAGGGCGATGTTGACGGCCGAGACGTCGATGGTGATCACCGTGAAGCCGAGCAGCGCGGCGATCAGGGCGCCGCCGCCACGCGGCGGCACGGTGGCCACGCCGACGGCCGGCTTCGCTGGTCGGGACCGGTGCGGCCTTTTCTGCCGGAGAGTGGACGTCGACGACCGCGGATCGTGGCCGCGGGCCGTCGCGGCGGCGGCTGAAGGGACAGGGGCCGCTGAAGGGACAGGGGTGCGCATGATGAACTCCTGGGCAGGCAAAAAGAATCGACGGTGGTCGGGGAGGGAGCCGGCGGGCGGCTCCGGACTGCCGGGGCCGCGGTCCTGTGCCTCGCACGCCCTGGGCCTCGGCGGTCGGGCCGCCCGCTTCGGAATCAACTCTCCGCCTCCGCGCGGCGGTCCGGCAGACCGGCCTGTTCCCGGGGTGCGGCGTTCCAGGGTCTGACAGGGCCCCCCACGCTCCCGGTCGGCCTGCCAGAATGGGCCGAATGGCAGCAACTGACGCGCGGGGCACCGAACTCGGCAGATATCTGAAGGCCCGCAGGGCGCAGGTCCGGCCGGAGGACGTCGGCCTGCCGGCCGGCGCGGGGCTGCGCCGCACTCCCGGACTGCGCCGGGAGGAGCTGGCGGCGCTGGCCGGAGTGAGCGTCGACTACTACATCCGCCTGGAGCGTGGCCGGGAGACCAATCCCTCCCCCGCCGTCGTGGACGGCCTCGGCCGTGCCCTGCGGCTGCGCGGCGACGGTTACGAACGTCTCTACGAGCTGGTGGAGTTGGCGTCCGGGCGGGTCGGTGAGCTGCCCGCCTCCGCCGACCACACGGTTCGTGACTCGGTGTCGCGGATGCTGGAGTCGGTGCGTCCGCTCCCCGCCTACGTGGTGAGCCGCTTCAACCGTGTCCTGGCCGCGAATCCGCCCGGCCGGCGGCTGCTGCCCGGACTCTGGGACTGGCCCCAGGAGCAGCGCAATCTGACCCGGTACCTCTTCCTCCACCCGGTCGGCCGGACGCTCTACGAGCCGTGGGAGGAGACGGTCGCGCTCTCGGTGGCCCATCTGCGGGCGGTCGCCGGAGCGGACCCGGACGACCCCGAGCTGACCACCCTCGTCGGTGAACTGGTCTTGAAGTCACCGGAGTTCGCGCGGCTCTGGGAGCGGTACGACGTCTGCGAACGCGGGGGCGGGCAGAAGTCCTTCCGGCATCCGCGGGTCGGAGCGATGACCCTGACCTACGAGGTCATGCGGCTGGCCCGCACGGGGGGCCAGCGGATGGTGGTCTACCAGGCGGCACCCGGCACCCTGGACGAGACCGCCATGCTCCGTCTCGACTCCGCGGACACGCGACCGCGGCCGGCGCGCTCGGACCATCCGGAGCCGGCCGGTGAACCGTGCCCCGCCGGCACGCTGTCCCCGGCCCACGCCTCGGCCGGCTGAGCCTGCCTCCGCGCGGCCTCGGCTCCGAGGGCACGTGGGCCGTGCGGGCCCGTTCCGGTCAAGTGCCGGTCAGGTGCCGATCAAGTGCCGGTGAAGGCGGTCTGGAGGAGGTCGGCGAGGAGGGCCGCGCAGGTGCCGTCCTGGTCGAGATCGGGTCGTAGATGGTGAGGTTGAAGCCGACCCACCGCTTCGATCGCACCAACGGCCGCAGCAGCGCGGCGAGTTCGCCGGGCAGGAGTCCGCCGGGGTCGGAGCTGTCGACGGCGGGCATCACGGACGGGTCCAGTACGTCCGCGTCCAGATGAACCCAGAACCCCTGGGTCACGGGAACTTCGAGCGTCCGCAGCACCGCGCCCGCCAGTTCCTCGGTGCCCCACTCCCTGATCTCGCCGACCGTCGCGTTCATGATCTTCAGTTCGGTGAGTTCGGCCCGCTCGTCGTCGTGGTCCCGGATACCGAGGACCCGTACGTCCTCGTCCTTGACGTACGGTCGCAGCCCTTCGAGATCCGTCAGGTCCCGTTGGCCGCTGCCGGTCGCGAGGGCCAGTTCCTCGCCGCCGGCGGCGCCGACACGGTCGGAGTTGCCGGGGTGCCGGAAGTCCGCGGATCCGTCGATGACGACGAGCCCGTACCGCCCGATCCGGCGGAGGGCGAGCGAGGCGCCGAGCTGGATGGAACAGTCCCCGCCCAGGACGACCGGGAAGTCACCCGCCCGGACATGGTGCTCGACGCGGTCCGCGAGCTTGCGGCTGTACGTGGCGATCGCCTCGGCGTTGAACACGCCGTCGCCCTCCCTCCAGCCGCCGCGGTCGTAGCGGGGCGGCACGACGACTCCGCCCTCGTACGCCCCGAGCCGCTGCACCAGCCGTTGTTCGCGCAGCGCGCCCGCGAGCTTGTAACACCCGGGCACAGTGCCCTCGTCGGGCGGCCGGAGGCCGAGATTGGACGGGGCGTCGATGACCACGAGACGGCGCATCCGGCCATTCCGACCGCACCGGGCGGGCATCGACCAGTGGATCCCGAGGGCAGCCCCGGCCCCCGCGCTCGGCATGAGCGCTGTCACCGGGCCCGACCGGCCGACAGGAGAACCCTCCGACGAGGTCGATTCCTGAGGGAACCGGCGGTCGCCGGGAGAACACCCAGGACTGCCGGGCCACCGGGCATCGGAGCTGCCGGGCATCAGACCCGCGATCGGGGGTACCCCCGCAAAGAACCCCCCGCACCGGAGGAGCATGATGTTCGAGGCAGGCGACATCCGAGAATGGCGTGGTCACGACGTGGTGGATCCCGACGGCCACAAGATCGGCACCCTGGAGTCCGTCTACGTCGACACGGCCACCGACGATCCCTCCTTCGCCACCGTGACCATAGGCCTGCCCACGCGCCGGCGCCTCGTGTTCGTACCCCTGAACCGCGCGACCGTCGGCCCTGGCTACCTCAGGGTCGCCCATGACCGCAATCTGGTGAAGAGTGCCCCCTCCATCGACACGGACGGCGTGCTGCCCGCGACGGACGAGCCGGAGGTCTTCGCACACTACGAGCTCAAGTACGCGCCGGGCCTCCAGGGCGAGCGCCGCCTCGCCCGTCGCTGACCCGCGCCGAGAACCCCAGGAGGACCGATGAGCCTGTTCCTGTTCCTGATCCTCGTGGCCGTCGTGCTGGGCATCATCGGAGTCACCGCCCACGGCCTGTTCTACCTGCTGGTCATCGGCGTCGTCGTCCTCCTCGCCGATCTCGTCTACGCGGGCGCGCGCCTGCGCCGCGGCGGCCGGAAGCAGCGCGTCGCGCGGTGAGCGCGACACCCGCCCCGGCCGACGCGGCCCGGTCGCCGTGGCACGACCGACACCCCCCTCGCCCCGGCCCGGCGGGTCACTCCCCGAGGTACGGGCTGTAGAGAGCGGACAGGAAACGGGTGACGATCACCTCTCGGGTCGCCGCCGGGAGGGCGTCCAGGAGACGGTTGACCGGGGCCATCCGGGCCGCGTTGTCGCCACTCAGGTCGACACCCGCCGCCGGGAGCAGCGCCGCGAAGGACGCGTTGTCGAGTTCGGTCAGGTCCACCTGCCCGAGCAGGTCGACGATGTCCGCGGGCGGAGTCGGCGGTCCGAGCGGACGGACGACGTCGACGCACTCGCGCAGGACGGCGAGCAGTTCCTCGACCCCTCGCTCACTGACTCCGGTGAGCGTCAGATGCAGGTTGGCCGGCAGGCCGTCCAGGCTGAGTTGCGGCTGGAGGAAGAAGCCCCGGGCGCGGGTCTCGTCGGCGAGGGCGAAGAGGTCGAGCGGGATCTCGGCCGCCGGGTCGGTGCCGATCGCGACCAAGGTGGCCTCGGGGGTGCCGAGGACGGTGAGGCCGTCGATCTCCTCGACTCCGCTGATCAGTGTGCGGGTCGCGGACAGGGCGGCGCGGCCCAGTTCGCGGTAGCCGTCGGCGCCGAGGGCCTGCAGGGTGGCCCAGGCCCCGGCGAGCGGACCGGCTCCCTTGCTGCTCTGGATCGTGGAGTTGACGACGCTGTAGCCGGGCCAGGTGGCGCAGGCGTAGTAGGCGTCGAGGCGCAGGGCCTCGTCACGGAACAGCAGGACCGAGGCGCCCTTGGGGGCGTAGCCGAACTTGTGCAGGTCGCAGGAGAGGGAGGTGACGCCGGGGACGGAGAGGTCGAAGGGCGGAACGGGCGCGCCGGCCTCGGCGAGCCAGGGCAGCAGCCAGCCCCCGACGCACGCGTCGACGTGGCAGGGGATACCGCGGGCGGCGGCGTCGGCGGCTATCTCGGCGGCGGGGTCGATGACGCCATGGGCGTACGACGGGGCGGAGGCGACGACGAGGACCGTGTTCTCGTTGCAGAGTTCGGCCATCGCGGCCGGGTCGGCGCGGTAGGTCACGGGGTCGACGGGCGCGCTGCGCACGGTGACCCGAAGGTAGCTGCCGGCCTTGTGGAAGGCGGCGTGGGCGGTGACGGGGACGACGATCTCCGGGGCGAGGACGTCCGGGCGGGCGTCCCGGGCGGCCTTCACCGCGAGGATGATCGACTCGGTGCCGCCGCTGGTGAAGATGCCCGGGGTGGTGTCGTCGCCGCCGAGGCGGGCGGCGGTGGCGCCGACGACCTGGCGTTCGAGCGTGACGATGCTGGGGAACGCGGTCGGGTCCAGGCCGTTGACCTCCATCATCGTCAGGTAGGCCTGTTCGGCGGCCTCGCGAACCTCGGGGCGGCCGCTGTCGTAGACGTAAGCCGTGGTGTTGCCGCCCCGGGTGGGCAGGTCGGCGGCGGTGAGGACGGCGAGTTCGGCGAGAAGGTCGGCTCCGGAGCGGCCCGTCTCGGGCAGGCCCGGGTGGGCGGCCGGGGAGTCGGCGGCGGTCTGCTGGGGAGTCGTCATCAGGGGGTTTCCGTTTCTCGTACGACGCGGCGGCGGCCGTAGGCGCGCAGGGCGGGCAGGGAGAGCAGCATGAGCAGGGCGGGAACGAGGCTGAAGCCGAGGAGGATGCCGGTGCGCGCGGTGGCGGTCTGGGCGACCGGGTGGTCCAGGGTCGAGGAGACGAAGCCGGTGGCGGCCAGGGCGATCGAGTAGGCGCCGGGTCCGGCCGCGAGGCCGACGGTCTCCCCGGCTGTCCACAGTCCGGTGAACGCGCCCGACTGGACCTGTCCGGTCCGCGCCGTGTCGGCGTGCACCGTGTCGGGCAGCAGGGCGAGCGGCAGGACCTGCAGGGCCGCGTAGCAGACGCCGAGCAGCCCGCAGACCGCGAGGGTCGCGGCGACCGCGACGGTGCCGCTGCCGCTTCCGGCGGCCGGGAGCAGGGCCGCGGCGCCGAGGGCGTAGCCGCAGGTGGCGACGGTGAGGCAGCGCAGCCGTCCCCACCGCCCGGCGGCCCTGGCCCAGAGCGGGACGGCGACGGCGCTGGGCGCGACCAGACAGACGAAGAGCATCGAGGTCAGTCCGTAGCCGCCGAGCCGGTAGGTGGCGACGTACGGCGCGGCGGCGAGCATGATCGCGACGGCGGCGGCCTGGAGCACGAAGGAGAGTAGCAGCGCGAAGAAGGCGCGGTTGCCGCGTGCGGTACGGAAGGCGGCCACGAGACCGAGGGGTTCGGGTCCGGGCCGTGAGCGCACCCAGCGGGTGCCGAGCGCGGGCACCAGCAGGACCGCCGCGATGACGAGGCCCACGGTCAGGCCCATCGTCGCGTACCCCTTGCGGCCTCCGCCCGCGGCGTCGACCACGAGGGGTGCCGCGCCGCCGGCGACGAGGATGCCCAGGGTCAGGAAGACGATCCGCCAGACCATGATCCGGGTGCGGACGGACGGCACGGAGGACATCTCGGCGGGCAGGGCGACGTACGGCACCTGGAAGAGCGAGAAGGCGCTGGCGGCCAGGACGAAGGTGACCGTCACCCACACCGCCGCACCGGTGCCGGTCATCGGGGTCAGGAACATCGCCGCGAACGCGGCGGGCAGCGCGAGCCCGCCGGCGACGAGCAGCCGGGTCCGCCGGCCGGTGCGGACGGCCTCACGGTCGCTCGCGGCCCCGACCACCGGGTTGAACACGGCGTCCCATGCCTTGGGCAGGGCGACGACGAGTCCGGCGACGCCTGCGGGAACGCCGAGCGCGTCGGTCATGAAGTAGAGGAGCAGCAGGCCGGGAACGGTGGAGAAGATGCCGGTGCCGACCGAGCCGAGTCCGTAGACGAACAGGCGGCGCCGGGTGAGTTCGCCGACGGCGGTCGGGGGGACCAGGGCGGTCGTCATCCGCGCTCCTGGTCGCGCGGCCGCGGGGCGGCGAGTCCCAGTTCGCGCAGGACGAGGGCGCGCAGGTGGGCGCGGAAGCGCGGGACCTGGGCGCGGATGCCCGAGCGGCAGAAGCCGTGGGTGTTCCACAGCACCGTATAGACGGTCATCTCGACATCGACGAGCCCGGTGGCCTCGACGTCTGCGGGCCCGGTGGCCTCGACGTCTGCGGGCCCGGTGGACCGTACGGAGGGGACGACCTCGCGCACCGTGTCGCGGACCGACTCGATGAGCGGCCGTGCGTACGCGGCCTCCAGATCGGCGAACTCGGCGGCGTCCGAGAGCCAGCGGCGCATCCACAGGGCCGGGATGTGCGGCTGGTCGAGACAGAAGTCGAGGTACCGGTCGACCAGGCCGGTGACGGCCGCGACCGGATCGGTGGGCGCGAGTTTCCGGAACGCGGCCAGCGCGTCCGTCAGCACCCGCTGTTCGGCGAGGTGGGCGCGGAGCATGACCTCCCGGTAGAGGTCCGGCTTCCCGCCGACGTGGTACGCGACGGTGGCCATGTTCAGCCCGGCCTCGGCGGCGATCCGCCGGGTGCTCGTGCCGTCGTAGCCGTGGTCGGCGAAGAGGGCGGTGGCGGCGGCGATGATGCGTTCGCGGCTGGCGTCGGCGGGCGATGGGACGGGGGGCGGTGAGGCCGGTGGAGAGTCGGACATGGCGGGGAGAATATGCCGCCAGGACGCCTCGATCAATCGATTGATGGAGACGACTTGGCGCGCGCCGGGGGAGCACGCTCTCCGACCGCGCCGGGCCCTCAACCTGCGCGTCGACTGTGACGCACGACACACAGCAGCGGTCAGTTTTTACCCAGCAGAATGATCAACGGGGCCGTGGCATCCGTACCCCTTGTGAAATCTGATCGATACGTCAGGAGGCATCATGCCCGTCTCACGCAACTTGGCAGGAACGGTCTTCGTGGGCGGCGCGGTGACTCTGACTCTCGCCGCGTTGGCATACCCGACCATGCTCGGCTTCCAGACCACGTCCAGCGCCCAGACCCGCGTCATCGAGGACACCCAGTGGGGCCCGCTCACCGAAGGGGACCGTGACTTCGTCGTCAAGGTGCGCGCGGCCGGGCTGTGGGAGTACCCCTTGGGCGAGATCGCGCTGAAGAAGGGCTCGACTCCGGCGATGCGGGAGGCCGGCAAGCACCTGATCGTGGGTCACGCCCGCCTGGATGAGCTGGACCGCAAGGTCGCCATCCAGCTCAACATCACCCTGCCCAACCAGGCGTCTCCGCAGCAGCAGCAGTTCGTGGCGACCTCCGCGGCACTGAGCGGCAAGGAGTTCGACAGGACCACCGCGAACATCCTGCGCGTCACGCACGGTTCCATCTTCTCGGTGATCGCCAAGGTGCGCGCCAACACCAACAACTCCCTTGTACGAGAGCTCGCGAACCTCGCCAACGACACGGTGCTCGACCACATCACCATGATGGAGAAGACCGGCACCATCGACTTCCCCGCGGTCCTCGCCCAGCAGAGCGCCCCGCCGACGCTCCCCAAGGACCAGCTCACGCCGCCCGCGCCGCAGCCGGGTGCCCCGATCGTCGTCCTGACACCGCGCCCCGACCTCAACGTGAACACCAACAGCCCGACTCCCAGCCCGACGGTCGGCTGACCCAGGCACCGAACCCCGGTGCGGAGCAAGGGCCTTCGGCCACCGCTCCGCGCCGGGCGACGAGGAATCCGTCGACGGCGCGTGGGCCGGCCGGTCACATGTCGTGCACCTCGGCGTCCCGTCCGCGGGGCCGGTGTGCGGGTGATCATCAGGTCATGTCCGAGGGCGAGCGGGCTCGCGCGTGAACACCCCTCCCGCTGAGATTCAGGCCGGCTGCCGCACCGCGCCGTCACGGGCGACCGCGTGCGGCGTGACCCGCAACAGCGTCCGCACCCGCTCCGATACCCGCAGCGGCCGTTCGACCGCGAACTGCTCGCCTACGGTCTCGGGACGTGACCCGATCCGTCGATGGTCGGCGTCGCTGTCCAACCGCTCGACCAGCGCGCTCAGCGCCTCGTCTCGTACCTGGTCAGGACCACGCCGCCGGGAAACGTCCGTGTCTCCATCAGGTTCAGGTTCGCCCAGCCGTCCAGCGCGGTGAAGAACGGTGTGCCGCTACCCACAAGGACCGGATGGGTGACGATCTCGTACTCGTCGATCAGTCCGGCCCGCATAGCCGCCCCGGCGAGCGCTGCGCCACCGACCCTCATCGGCCCACCGTCCCCGGCCTTGAGCCGAGTGATCTCCGCGACCGCGTCGCCGGTGACCAGGCGGGTGTTCCAGTCGACCTTGTCGACCGTCGAGGAGAACACCACCTTCGGTGTGTCCCGCCAGTTCCGCGCGAACTCGATCTGCGCCGGGGTGACGTCCGGTTGCTGGTCGCCGGTCGGCCAGTAGGCGCTCATGGTCTCCCACAGCTTGCGCCCGTACAGGAACAGGCTGATCGCCCGCTCCTGGTCGAGCCACCACTGGAACAGCTCGTCGCTCGGCTCGCTCCAGCTGAGGTCGTCGCCGGGCGCGGCGACATAGCCGTCCAGGGACAGGTTCATGCCGTAGAGCAGTCTCCGCACAGCGCCAGCCTTCCGTCGGTCGGTCTCGGAAGTCTAGACGGGCCTTGACCCCGAATCCTGGAACCGGGCTGTGCGGCCGGTGTGAGCGCAGTTGGTCAGAAACCGCTGGGGTTCACTCGTCAGAAGGCGTCCATGTCCCCTGGGCCCGCGACGCATTTCCCGTTCTCGTCCACTACGTAGATCACGTCACGGGTGCCCACATTGTCTGGGTCCTCCGTCTTGCCGGGCTCGGGATCGATGACCGGACAAACCGACTCCGCTCCCCGGACGACAATCTTGTACGTCACAGGCCACGGACGTTTTTCGGTCCACCCGAAGTACATACCGCCGCCCTCGCCCGGCGTTCGGTCGGGATCCCCCTGGAGCAGAACGCTGCTCTCTCCACACAGCGGACAGCCAACTATGTGGGCATCCCATACCGACTCATTGACCACCCGCACCGGCAGTCCTTCGTCGTCGGAACTGCCGCATCCCGTAACGGAGATGGCGGCGATGGCCAGCGTGGCCATCAGCGAAGTGCGCGGTCGTTTCCTGCTCCGACACGAGGCACTAAGGTGACTGCCTGGCTTCAAAGGGCGCATGCCCGGACTCCCGCGTGATCATGGTTCGGCCTCGGATCATCGCAGGTCATAGGCCTGATGAGCAACGGTCCAAGACCGCTGCCCGGTCTGACCCGGCGTGTGGCCGGTGGGGAGTGAGGCGGGGGCGTAGGTCCACTGGTCGCGGAAAATGACTGAGCCACTCTGCCCAGTCGGCACCTTTCGATGCGAACTCTCGGCGGGAAGGTCATCGATGGTTCTCGGGCTGCTCAATCAGCCGTGGACGGCTCGGGATCCGAGGTCGGTGGCGGCGGTCAACGAGTGGGCCGCGGTCCTGAGATCGTTCTCCCATGCCGGGAGCTCGTCGAAGCTGATCCATTTGCTGTAGTCCGCTGCGGCGGAGAGGAAGTGTGTCTCCTCCGAGGTGCGGGCTGCGACCGTCGTCGACAGCCGGTCGGCCACGTCCTTGGGGCTCAGTTCGCCGTTCACGAGACCGAACGCAAGGTTCACGAGGAGACAGCGGCCGGCTGTCTCCTCATCGGGAAGGGGTATGCCGAGTTCGTGCAGGGCTTGAACGTACAGTTCACGGATCTCGGCGTTGTCGCTCCTGCGTGGCAGGCCGGCCAGTTCGCGCAGGGCGGGGGAATCGCACCCGTCGACGAGTGCATGAGCAGCGAGCATCGGGAGCTCCTCGGATGGGAGTATTTCCGCCGCATACTGCCAAGCGCTGTGCTGCAACCTGTCCATGCGTCCATCATGGGAGCAACGAGACGTCCTGGCTGGCCGATTGCTGTTCTGGCCTCGTCTTCTTGTTGCCCTGGGTCTTGCCGGGGATCTTGGCGACCTGCTGCTTCCCAGCTCAGGGGCGGTGGGCTCGTGCGCCTGGTCGTCGTCGTTGGTTGTCCTTGGCCACTGTTGAGCAACCTCGGACGGCCCAGAGACGGCCCAGCTTTGGCGCGCTCGACTGACGGCCGGTAGCTTCGATGCGCGCCGTCTGAACCTCAGCCGAAGACAGTCAGCCACTATGGCGGGTGCGCCGCCTGACTACGCACGCGTATGCCTCGCTCCGCCCCCACAGGCCTCAGTCACGCCGTCGGTGCCGTCGACCACCGCAAGCCGTGACGGCCGGCCCGTCACAACGGCCTGAGCTCTCGCCTTGGGAAGATTGAGTCTTCTGGAGGCGAAACCACTGATTCCACACCGCTCATACGCGCTTGTTGGCTCTCATGGCTCGCCGTTGAGTCCGCCGATCAGGCGGAAGTGGTGAAAGTCCTCGGCTTGACGGATGTACGGGAGGCCACCTGGGCCGATGGCGTGGAACTCATCGACGAGGTGGCGCACGACGAGGAGGAGCCGTTCTCCACCGTCGTCGTTACTCCACCCATGCAGGGGTTGGACTCGTCCGCGTCGAGGCCGGCCCCGGTTTACCGCCATCAGTTCGGGAAGCTGCGCGCGTCTACTGCTGGTCGGGGCGCTGGGCTGGGCGGACGGGCGAGGTGCGGCCTCGTCGGGTTCAGTCACCTTCACCGTGATTCCCCGCACTTCCCTGCTTGATCCGGCGCGCTTGTGGTGCGACTTCTCCAAGCAGCCCATGAACGCGCACGCGGTTTCCAGGAACTCACTCCCGCCGAAGCAGAATGCGAGCTCAGCCGGTGGTCCATGACCGATGCGCTCGACGCCGTCGCCGCGGGCGGTTCCACGGTGAAGTCCGGCCCCGCAGCGCTCCCGTCGGTCCGCCGGTCGTCAGGTGATCTGGCCGGCCGCCCACTCGGCCCACTCGCGGCGCATGGCGTTGAACCGCAGTCCGTACTCCAGGGCGATCCGGCCGTAGACCGAAAGACTGTCGTCATCCCAGTCGACGGACTCTTCCAGCCGACGCAGACTCTGGTACCCCTGATCGGACAGCTCGATGAGCTCGGCCAGGTAGCCGTGTGCCTGCTCGGGCGTCAGCACCCCGAGAAAGAACACCCGCAGGAGAATGTCGCTGCGGGTGTTCCGCTGCGGCTTGGTCTCGGTCAGCCAGCGCCGCAGTTCGGCCAGTCCCTCGTCGGTGAGGACGTACTCCTTGCGGCCTCGCGGACCCTCGGCCGCCACCTTGATCAGTCCTGTGCCCGCCAGCTTGGTCAGCTCGGTGTAGATCTGACTCTGGGTCGCCGGCCAGACGGTGGCCAGCGATGTCTCGAACAGTTTCAACAGGTCGTAGCCGCTGGCGGGGCGCTCGGAGAGGAGCCCGAGCAGCGCGTGTCGAAGGCTCATGCCTCCAGTCTACATTCCACTCTTGACATGTCACTACTAGACCTTCTACTTTCGACATGTCAGAACAGATAACTGAAGCAAGCGGAGACCTCATGTCCTACCTGCGCACCTTCCTCCCCTGGATCGTCTTCGCCGCGCTGCCCTCGGGTGACTGGCAGTGGGCGGCGCTGGCCGCCTTAGTGGTCGCGGTGGCCGTGATCGTCCAGCAGATACGGTCCGGCGTCGGACCGGACGGGCTGATCATCGAGATCGGTTCCGCGGTCTTCTTCGCCGCGCTGGCCGGCATCGCCTTCGCCGACCCGGACTCGGGCGTGCACGGCTACTCGGCGGCCCTGTCGGCGGGGACGCTGGCGGTCATCGCCGGGGTCTCCCTGGCCATCGGCAAGCCCTTCACCTTGGGCATTGCCAAGCGCACCACCCCGCGCGAGGTCTGGGGGCTCAAGCCGTTCATCCGGACCAACGTCGTCATCACCGGCGTCTGGACCGCGGCCTTCGCCCTGACCGCTGTCGTGCTCGCCTTCGTGGCGCACGCCGGAAACGCCCACTCGACCCTCGCCACGCTCATCCAGGTCACCGGATTCGCCCTCCCGATGATCTTCACCGTCCGCTACGTCGCCCACGTCCAGGCCAAGGCCGGTGCCCGGTGACCTCCGCGCAGCAGGCCCGGCCACACCTGGCGGGCAACTACGCCCCGGTCGGCGAAGAACTCACCGCGTACGACCTGCCGGTGACCGGACAAATCCCGGCCGAGCTGGCCGGCTGGTACCTCCGCAACGGGCCGAACCCGGCCGCCGCCGCCTCCGGACACTGGTTCTTCGGCGACGGCATGATCCACGGCGTCCGGCTGGAGGGCGGCCGGGCCGTCTCGTACCGCAACCGCTGGGTACGCACCCGCAGTTTCACCGACGGGGCCCGGACCTACGACGACCAGGGCCACCGCGACCTCACCGCGGGCCCGGCCAACACCCACGTCATCCGGCACGCGGGCCGGACCCTCGCTCTGGTCGAGACGGCCCTGCCCTACGAGCTCACCCGCGACCTGGACACGGTCGGCGCATACGACTTCGGCGGGAAGCTGGACACCGCGGTGACCGCGCACCCGAAGGTGTGCCCGGCCACCGGGGAGCTGCACTTCTTCGGCTACGGGATGCTGGAAACCCCGTATCTCACCTACCACCGGGCGGACGCCTCGGGCGAGCTGGTGATCAGCAGGCCGGTCGAAGTGCCCGGGCCGACGATGATGCACGACTTCAATGTCACCGCGGAGCACGTCGTCTTCATGGACCTGCCCGTCGTCTTCGACCGGGACCTGGCCATGGTCGGGACCATGCCCTACCACTGGGACGACGGCTACGGCGCCCGGCTGGGGGTGCTGCGCCGCAACGACCCGTACGGCGAGGTGCGCTGGTTCGCCATCGACCCGTGCTACGTCTTCCACGCGCTCAACGCCTACGACGCGCCGGACGGCACCATCGTGCTGCACGTCATGCGCTACCCGGAGTTGTGGCGGCGCACCGGCGACGTCGTCGACCGCAGGCAGGAGGCCGTGCTCTGGAAGTGGACGATCGATCCGGCCACCGGGACGGTCCGCGAGGAGCAGTGCGACGACCGTCCCGGTGAGTTCCCCCGGGTCGACGACCGGCTGACCGGTCTGGACGCCGCGTACGGGCACGTGACCTGCGGCAGCTCACTGGTCCGGTACGAGCTGGGCAGTGGCGCGGCGACGGCGCACGACTTCGGGCCCCGCCGCACGCCCGGCGAGGCCGCCTTCGCCCCGGCCGACGACGCGGCGGACGGCCCCGGCTGGCTCATGACGTACGTCTACGACTCCGGCACCGACCGCAGCGACCTGGTCATCCTGGACGCGGGCGACCTCGCCGCCGCCCCGGTCGCAACCATTCATCTGCCGGCCCGCGTTCCGTACGGCTTCCACGGCAACTGGCTTGCGGACTGAGCAACCAGGTCCGGACGGGCCAGGCTGCTCAGCCGGGCACAGATGTCCCAACAGGCAAGGACCGGCACCGGGCCGGAGGCGGACCTGAGCCGCGGTTCGATCCCCGGGGTGGCTCACGGCCTCGGCGCCGTGATCCGTGACGGTGGGGAGGCCTCTCCGACCAGGACGGCAACGACTGAACCCCGGACGTAGCGGCACGCGAGTGGCACGGCACCGGAAACGCCGAAGGGCCGGCCCGGGAGGAACCCCTCCTGAGCCGGCCCTTCCGGCTGTGCCCCCGGCAGGATTCGAACCTGCGACACCCGCTTCAGGAGTTCGTTCCCGCGTATCTCGGATCGCCCTCGCCGTGCTGTCGGTGGAGTGTGGTGGTTCGCTCAAGGCCACCTGCGTCCAGCACCGTTGATGTCAACTGGTGATGTCAGGTTGGATGGGCCGATGGAGCGCGTCGAGGCTGAGCTGTTCACAGATGGCGGCAGTGACGCCGTGGTTCGCATGCCGGGTAGGCGGTTCCCCGGGGTCGTGGTGCAGGGAGACTCCCTCCACATCCTCCGCGGTGACGTGGCCGAGGTGGCGGAGGCGTGCGAGCGGGGCGACCTGGATGAAGCTCGGGAGTCTGCCGGCCTTCTTCTGGCGAACCTGGATGCTCTGCTGGCACGGTACGAGGCAGTGTTGGGCGAGCACGAGATTCCGCGGCCGTACTGAGCTTCCGGACCATCAGCTGGGGAAGCTGCGAGCATTCGAGGCCCGCCTGTCCGCCGGCCTGGCGAACGTCCTGGGCGTTGTCCTCTCGGCCTCGGCGGCTTTCACCGTGGTTCCCCGTCGTTCCCCCACTCGATCTGGTGCGCTTGTGGTGCGGCCGTGATCACCCGTACTCCGGAGCCTGTGCCGTGCCCCGCCAAAACCTGGAACCTCTGCCCCGGTGTGCGTCGACGATGCCCGTGCCGGACTCAGCACGGAGGGAACCAGGAGGTTGACGTGGTGCAGGAGCCCGGGCCCTTGGTGGTGGGCGGTCATGTACGTCTGCTCCAGCTCGCTCTGCTCGTCGTCCACCCAGGCGAAGGCGGCCGTTGGCGTAGTTCACCAACGGTCCGGTCTTCCAGTGGACTCCATCAGGGCGTTCTTGGAGCAGGGTGTCGCGGAAGTCGACGAAGGGTAGTTCCGGAAGGCCGAGGACCGGTGCGATCCACCGGTTGGCGTCGTCCATCCATGTGGTGGCCCAGCGCAGCTCGAAGCCGAGCCGCAGCAGGATTCGTCCGCGCTCCGGGCTGAGCCAGACACGTAGAAGGCGTCGTCGGGAGTCGGGACGAGAGGCCCCTGTTGTCCACATGGGCGTCGTTCCGGGGAACTCTGAGTGTGGTGTAGCCGTCGGGGCGCCTCTCCGGCTGGGCCGCGTCACGGTTGAGCGGTCCGTCCACGTCGAGGAACAGCAGCGGTTGGTTCACGGTTTCCCCCGGGGCTTGCTCACCGTGGACTGCCCCGATCCGCGTAGCTGTGGGATTGTCTCGGCGTTGGGTCCTCCTGAGTGATGATCACGCTGTCGCCAGTGTGATCACGGCATCGGAGCCGTCCTGGATAACCCCGTTCGCGGGGCTGAGCCCGCGCTGCTTCGGCGAGCTGCTGACCACGCTGCGGCGTGATGGAGCAGATCTGGTCCACCGGAAAGAAGACCACAACAGGACCCACAAACAGGTCCGAGCCCGTGTCGAGCACGTCTTCGCCCGCATGAAGACCTGGAAGATCCTCCGCGACTGCCGCCTCAAGGGCGACGGCGTCCACCACGCCATGCTCGGCATCGCCCGGATGCACAACCTCGCCCTCGCCGGACAGGTCGCAGGTGGCACGACGGCCCGCCGTGCCCGAGGCGGCTCCAAGATCTTTACGGGACACCCCTTAAGGCACGGTGAAGAGGACCTTGTCCTCGTCCGCGGCGGGGTCCGCCTGCTTGAGCCTGGCCCTGATGCCGGATCCGAGCTGGAGATCCAGGCCGTTGGTGGAGACGATCTTGGCCAGCACGGCGGGGTCGGCCAGGAACACTTTGCCCTCGCGCGGCCTGCCCCGCTCCGCGTCGGTGTCGATGACCGCGGCGTCGAACACCTCGCCCACTCGGTCCTTGAGCACCGCGGCCTCGGCCAGGTCCACGGTCTGCCGGTCCGCCAGGCCGCCCTTCCCCCGTGCCGTGTCGCACGGGATGCAGGACAGGGCGTCGAGCACCCAGTTCGGCGGGTCCTTGTCCGCGCACGCCATCACGCACAGCTCACCGGTGTACCGGTCGACCAGGCGCCGCAGCGGAGCCGTGCAATGGGTGTACGGGGCCGCGATCGCCGCGTGCATCGTGTACGCCGGCTTCTGGTTGTCGCGGAAGACGGTGTACTCCGCCTTGAGCATCGTGCTCGTGGCCTCGGTGAGGAAGGCCATGTGCCGCTGGTTCTGGGGATCGAGCTTGCGGACCAGCGTGGCGTACGAGATGCCGGGCCGCCAGACGATGCCCAGGGCCTTCGCGATGTCGTGCAGGCGCTTGATCACGTTCTGATCGGCCTGCTCCTTCTGGGTCCGCAGGATGCCGGTACCCGTGTCGAGCATGATCTGGGCCGCGGACATCCCGGTCATGAGGGAGATCTGCTCGTTCCAGCCCTCGACCGGCAGCGCCGCCACGTAGCGCAGCCGGAACGATCCGTCCTCGAGGGTGACCTCCTGGTCCGGCAGATTCACCGAGATGCCGCCGCGCGCGATTTCGACGACCTCCCGCAGCTCGCCGATCTCGCGCAGCAGGGCGAGGGACTCCTCCGCAGTGCCGTTCTCGATGGCCTGCTGGGCGCCGGCGTAGTCGAGCTGGGCCCGACTTCGGATCATGGCCCGGCTCACGGACGAGTCGGTCAGATTGCCGTGGGCGTCGAGGTCGTGCTGCCACAACAGGGCGGGGCGGTCCTTGTTCGGCAGCAGGCTGGCCGCGCCCTCGGAGAGGACGGGCGGGTGCAGGGGCACCTTGAGGTCGGGGAAGTACAGCGTTTCGATCCTGTCGTGCGCCTCGATGTCCAGAGGGCTGCCCGCCCTGACGAAGGTCGCCACGTCCGCGATGGCGTAGTACACGCGGTAGCCGCCACCGGGCCGCCGTTCCAGGTGCATGGCCTGGTCGAGGTCCTTCGACGTCGGCGGATCGATCGTGAAGAACGGCAGGTGGGTGGCGTCCTTGTCGGGCAGGCGCGCCTCATCCGCGGCCTTGTCGGCCGCTTTGAGTACGCGCTTGGGGAAGCTCAGGGGGACCTTCAGCTCCGCGCGGAGTTCCTCCAGCGCGGTGCGCAGAGCGTCCTGGGCCTCGGCGGACATGTGCATCGGGCGGCGTCGCATGCCCCGAGCGTAGGGCGGCGGTCACGAACCGGCGCGGCGAGCGGGACCGGGCGGCAGAGGGGACCGGGGCGACGGCGGCCGCGCGGGGAGGGGACATCGCCGGAGGGAGTGCGACGGGACAGGTCGATCGACGACGGTGAACAAGCACGCGAAGCTCCTGGCGGCATGGGTCATCTTGATCGAGAACCCGTCTACCAGGAGCTTCGCCGCTTCGCTGAACCGTCCAACCGTGCCGAGGCTCGACAGTTGTCACCGGCGGAGCCGAAAAGGCCGGCAGAAGGGCCGGGCCGAAGCAGCCTGGTTGTCACCTGGAAGGCAGGCTACTTGTCACAGACGCTCGGCGCCTTTCCCTCACCTCGTGGTCCGCGGCGGCTCGGGCTCGACGACCGTACCGACATGGCGTGACGGCACCGGTCACGAGGACGCGCATGCGCCATCTCCCCGGGGTGGCACGAACTGAAAGCGCGTCACCACGGCACCTCTCCCTCGTCGTCGAAGAAGCGGCCCGTCGGCCCGTCGGCCGATACGGTGGCCAGCCGGATCGCGGCGGCCGCGCCCTGCTGGGGGGTGCGCACTCCCCGGAAGCCGTTGAGGTCGGTCGCTGTGAAGCCGGGGCACACAGCGTTGATCAGGATGTGGGTGTCGGCCAGTTCCCTGGCGTACTGCACGGTGACGGCGTTGAGGAACGTCTTCGACGGAGCGTAGGCGACGGCGATGGGGCCCGTCAGGGCGCCAGGCGTGGTCTGGAGTGTGAGGGAGCCGACGCTGCTGGAGACGTTCACGATCCGCGGTGACGGCGAGCGGCGGAGCAGAGGGAGCAGGGCGTTGGTGACGCGGATGACGCCGATCACGTTGGTCTCCACGGCCGCCCGTACCCGGTTCACGTCGACCGTGGTGGGCTCCTGCGGTCCACCGCCGGTGATCCCCGCGTTGTTGACGAGCGCGTCGAGCCGCCCGGCCCGCTCCTCCATCAGCCGAGCCGCCGCTGCCACGCCGGCGTCGTCGGTCACATCCAGCGGCACGCCGAACGCGTCGGCTCCGGCCGCACGCAGCTTGTCCACGGCGGCCTCGCGCCGCTCCTCGTTCCGCGCGCCGATTCCGACGGACCAGCCGAGGGCGCCGAGCCCGGCGGCGATCTCGTACCCGATGCCCTTGTTGGCCCCGGTCACCAGCGCGACCTTGTGGTGGTTCACGGTGTTCGTCTCACTCATGACATCGATACTTCTCCCCCGCCGGGCAGGGCGTCCAAGACCGACTGGGTGGACGGCGATACCGCCCGGGTATCGCTCCTGGCCGTCCCGGTTAGGCTGGCGGGGTGGAGACACGTGAGCTGCGGTACTTCGTCGCGGTCGCCGAAGAGCTGCACTTCGGCCGGGCCGCGCAGCGTCTCGGGATCGCCCAGCCCCCGCTGTCGCGGGCGATCGGCGGGCTCGAACGGCGCCTGGGCACCCTCCTGTTGGAGCGCGGCAGCCGGGGTGTCGCCCTGACCGGGGCAGGGGCGGTGCTGCTGCGGGAGGCGCGTGCGGCGCTGGACGCCGTCGAGGCCGCCGAACGGCGCACCCGCCGGGCCGCCCTCGCGGCGACCGGCCGCCCCGCCGTGGTCCTGGCCGCGAAGGCGGGCGCCTCCGGTGAACTGCTGGCGAAGCTCCTCGACGCCTACGCCGCCGAGCCCGGCGCCGTCGCCGTGGACGTCGTGCTGTGCGGGCCGGGCGAGCAGGCACGGTTGCTGCACGACGGCCGGGCCGACGTAGCCCTGCTGCATCGGCCGTTCGACGACACGGCCGGCTTCGACACCGAGGACCTGCACTCCGAGGGCCAGGTCGCGATCCTCCCGGCGGGCCACCCTCTCAGCGCCCGCCCCCACGTGCGGCTCGCCGAGGTCACCGACCTTCCCGACCTGCCCCTGCCCCGCTGGCCTCGCCCTGACGGCACCTTCCAGGACGGCCCCGGACCGCAGGTGCGCGACCACACGCAACTCACCCAGCTCATCACCCTCGGCCGCGCCTGCGCGGTCGTGCCGGAGTCGGGCCGCACCGGCCTGCGCGAGGACCTCACCGCCGTACCGGTCCCCGACGCCCCCCACGTCACCACGGTCATCGCCTGGCCCCCACACAGCCGCTCAACGGCGGTCGCGGGGCTGGTCCGCGCCGCCACTTCCCTGTGACCGACGGCGGCGAACGCTGGGACACCGTGCCGGATTTCGGGGACAGCGTCCTGTCTGCCATCAGCTCCCGACACATCGTGCGGTACGAGATGACTCGCCTGCACCGGCGTTGCCGGAACCGCGCATGTGGCACAGCCAGGCTCCGAGTGCCGGGACAGCCACCGGATGCCCACCGATTCCTGCCCGGATTCCGCGACGGACCGTGGATGGACCGCACGACGGGGCGACCGCGTTCTCGCGTGACCGGTGGGGACCGCGTTCGGCTTCTCGGGGTCAGTTCAGGTGCGCGGGTTGCCAGCCGTTGTGGTGCAGGACCTGGTCCAGGGGTTGCCGCGGGCCCGGGTGGAAGGTGCTGCGGAGGGGGTGGGCCGTCGGCAGCAGCGCACCCTGGCGGACCGTCGGCGGCAGACCCAGCAGGTCGGCGACCTCCCGTTCACGGTCCAGGTGGACGGTCGTCCAGGCGGTGACCAGGCCGCGGCTGCGGGCGGCCAGGGCGTAGCTCCAGGCGGCCGGCAGCAGCGAACCCCACAGCCCGGCCTGATTGCCCGTGGGCAGCCGTCCGCCGGGCACTTCGAGACACGGGATGACCAGGGCCGGTACCCGGTGCATCCGGTCGGCCAGCGTCCGGGCGCCGGTGAGGACCGAGCGCGAGGCCTCGGGCAACTCCGTCAGCCGGTCGAGCCCGGCCGCGTTGCGTTCGTAGAAAGCGGTCCGGTACACCTCGGCGACCTTCGCCCGCACGCGCGGGTCGGTGAGCAGGATCCAGCGCCAGTTCTGCCGGTTGTTGCCGTTCGGCGCCTGCAGGGCCATGCGCAGACAGTCCTCGACGAGTGCCGGTTCCACCGCCCGGTCCAGGTCGAGGCCATACCGCACGGACCGCGTGGTGGTCAGCAACTCCTCGCAGGTGAGGGAGGGTTCGCCGGTCACGGCAGCAGCACCGCCAGGACGGCCAGCGCGAGATAGGTGACCACGACGAAGGCGATCGCGACGGGCAGCGGCCACGCGCCGCGCCCGGCGGCCAGGAACCGCCGGGCGCCGTGGGCGGGAAGGACGGCCGCCAGGCACGGCAGCAACGCGAGCGGACCGCGCGGGGCGAACAGCAGAACCTCGCAGACGACGGCACCGGCCGCGAAGCCGACCGTCACCGCCGCGGCACGCCCCGGACCGAGCTCGGCCGAGTACAGCCGGGCGCCCGGCGGCGCCTCCCAGGCGGTCTTGCGGGCGAACTCGAAGTGCAGGAAGACACAGGCGCACAGGGCTAGCAGCACGGCGCCGCGCCAGTCGGCGGTGACGGTCCCGGCGGTGGCGAGGGACCCGTAGACGTAGACACTGAGCAGGAGTTGGACCGGGTAGGTGACCGCCAGGCCGAGCAGCAGCCGGTCGCCCATCGCGGGGAACAGTCGTTCCAGCAGGGCGAGGAGCAGCCCGTATCCGAGGGCCGCGAGGATCAGCAGGGCGTCGACCGCCGAGCGGGCCGCGTTCAGACCGGTCACCACCACCGTGATCACCGCCATCGCGCCGCGCAGTTCGCCCGCGGTGATCGCGCCGGTGACGAGCGGCCTGTCCGGGTGGTGGACACGGTCGTGGGCGAGGTCCTTCTGTTCGTCCAGCATCCGCAGGAACAGCAGGGCCAACACGACGCTGACGACCCGGATCGCGGCGGCGCCGGAGGGACGCCAGGCCGTACCCGTCGCGGCCACCGCCGTGCCCTCCAGGGCGAGGACCCACAGCAGTCCGTACGTGACGTAGATCTGGGGCCGGAACATGCGCAGCACGAACCGGCCCAGTCGGGCGGGGACGTGCGGCGCGGCGACGGTGGTCACTCCGGAGACCTTCCGGTCGGGTGCGTGTCGATTCGGTGGGCCGAACTCATGGGGCCCTGTGGGTGGTTGGCGCCACGAAGCCACGCGCGGGTCCGGCGTCCGCGTCGGCGAGCCTGATACGGGCCTCCGCGGCCAGCGTGCCGGGCTGGCGCAGGGTGCACGCGATGTCGGCGCCCGGCAGGGCCGGAGCGGTCCGGCACTCCAGGGGCAGATCCATCTCGGCGAAACGGCGGAACCGCGCGGCCAGGGCGACCGGCAGCGCGCTGGGCGTGCGGACGGTTCCGGCGGACACGCAGGCGCGCAGGGCGAGTTGGCGGAAGGCTTCCAGTTCCAGCATGCCCGGCACGTGGTCCACCCAGTGGTCGTAGAGGGTGGGGTGGTCGGTCTCGGCGAGCAGGTGCGCTGTGTGGGTGCCGTCCTCCTCGGCGCGCGGCGGGGAGATCACCGTGTTGGCCCGGGTGCGCCGGCCGACGAGTGCGGGCTCGGCGTGGGGTCCGCGCAGTGCGACGGGCACGGTCGGCAGACCGAGCGCGCCGCGCTGTCCGGCCCGCAGCCTCGTCCAGTCCTCGGGCGCCATCCAGGAATAGTCGATGCGGGCCAGCAGGGCCTGGCGGCCGCCGATGGAGAGGGCGAAGCGGAGCCGCAGACCCCGCACTCCGGCCTGGGTCCGGAACCGCCTCTCGATCCGGGTGGCGACGACCGCCTCGGTGTGCCGGTCGCCCCGGGTGAGGGTGGTCGGGTCCGGCACCTCGAACTCGATCGCCCGGAGCAGGAATTTGTGCCCCAGCGGGACGCCGAGGTGGCGGTGGGCCACCACGAAGATGCCCTGCCGGCACGCCTCCAGGAGCAGGAAGGGGTCGAGCCGGTCGCCGGGGCCGAGGGTGTCGTCGTAGAAGGCGTGACGGCGGGGGAAGCGTGCGGCCAGCAGCATCTCGTCCTCGCCGCGGCGCTCGGCGTCGGTCAGGAAGACCTCCGCGACCGCCGAGCGGTGCACCAGTTCCTTGGGGAGTGTCCGGGTGAACTGCATGGGCCGCTCCTCACTTCGCGGTGGCGCGGACGGTGTCCAGGTGGTGGCGCCAGGTGTCGGCGTCGGCTCCGTCCAGCACGGGCGCCCTGCCCGGCTGCCGCATGGGAAGCACCTTCGAGCCGACGATGACGGCGTCCCACGGGTCGAGGTCGACGCCCAGGCGCCAGGCGGTCTCCAGCAGGGTGCGCGGGGTGGCGGAGGGGTCGGCGCCCCGGTGCCGGGCCACGGTGCCGCGCAGCCGGGCGACGGCGGGATCGAAGTCGAGGTCCCGGGGTTCCGTGGCGGCGTACAGCAGAGCGGCCGACTCGCGGGCGTGCGCGGTGCGGTCCTCGTCGGCGAGGGCGGAGCGGAACAGGCGGTCGCGCTCGGCCTCGTCGAAGTGGACAGCCAACTCGCGCAGCACGTCGGCCGGTTCGTCGGGGGTGTGCACGAGGTTCAGCAAGTAGCTGTAGCGGCCCAGGAGATGACGGAGCTGTCCGGGCCGGCGGGCGTCCGGGTCCGTGGGTCCCTTGAGCCTGGTGAGTTCGACCGAGGCGGGCACGTCCAGGTCATGGACGGGTCGGACGAGGAGCACGAGGGCGTCGGCGTCCTCCAGGAAGAGTGCGGCCAGCCGCCTGCGGTAGGGGGTGGCGAGGTTCCACTGGAAGTACCAGAGGGACCGGATCATGGTGCGGGTCAGCCGGGTGACGGCCGCGCCGACGATCCTGAAGCCCTGCCCGGCCAGCCAGTCCGCGGCCGCCTCCAGCCGGCGCGCCACGACGGCGTCGGGCTTGAGCAGCAGCAGCGCGTGCCGGTGGGCGAAGCCGGTGATGTCTTCGGTGAGGGCGGCGAGTTGGCCGTGGCTCTCCTGGTAGTAGGTGTCGGCGCCGTACAGCCGCCGCTTGTCGGGGTGGCAGGTCAGCAGCGGTGAGACGGGTATGCCGTACGAGGGTTCGGCGAGGTGGGCGGTGGTCATCGGTTCGCGCTCCCGTCGGGTCGGGCGGCCGGCTCCCTGGGCGGGGGCGGGCCGAGATAGCCGGTGGCGAGGCAGTGGTCGAGGAGGCGGCGCAGGTAGGCGTGCGCGCCCGTCGCGGGCGGGCGGTGGCCGAAGGCTTCGGCGTGGGTGGTGTCGAAGCGGACGCGGCGCCGGAAGTAGGGGGCGTACAGGGAGACGACCCGGTCGTAGTAGGGGCGTTCGCGGCCGGGCAGGGCCGTGGCGGAGAACGCGGACGGGGGGACGAACCGCGGCACGTGGAGGGACGGGTACTCGGCGAGGACGTCGGACATGTCCCGCAGGGTCAGCTCGTGGCCGACGGCGTGCAGGGTGCGACCCTCGGCGTCCGGGAAACGGGTGGCGGCCTCGGTCACCAGGTCGGCGACCCGGTCGACCGGGACCAGGTCGAGGACGGCGTCCAGGTGGCCGGGCACCGTGCGCACCAGGCCCCTGGTCAGCACCCGGAGCACGGGGTAGATGGTCTTGAGGTCGCGGACCCGGCCGGTGCGGGTGGCGCCGGTGACGATGCTCGGGCGGACCACGGTGACGGGCAGACCGTCCGCCGCCGCCTTGCGGACCAGGGTCTCGGCGGCCAGCTTGCTCTTCTCGTAGTCGTTGCCGGGGCGTTGACCGAGGTCGAGCTCGTCCTCGTACGCGGTGCCGTCGCGTTCGCCGCACACGTAGGCGGTGCCGACGTGGACCAAGGGGGTGCGGGCTGCCAGGGCTTGGCCCAGGACGTGGCGGGTGCCCTCGACGTTGACGCGCTCGTACCGGCCCGGTGGCAGTCCGAAGTCGGTGACGGCGGCGCAGTGGACGATCCGGTCGGCGGTGGCGGCGAGCCGCCGGTCGGCGCCGCTCAGCCCGAGACCGGGGTGGGTGATGTCGCCGGTCATCCGGGTGAGGGTGCCCGGCCCCGGGTCGAGCTTTCTGCCGTTGTTGCGGACGAGGTCGCCGTTGCGGTGCAGCACGGCCAGGACGGTGTGGCCGGCGGCGGTGAGCCGGGCGGTCACCTCGGCGCCCACGAACCCGCTGGCGCCGGTCACCAGCACGGTCATCGGCACGGACGCCGCGGACACCGGGGTGCTGGACGCCATCGGGTGGGGCACCGCGGGGCCGGGTGCCTTGGATTCGGCCGCCTTCGAACGAGACGCCTTGGATTCGGAGTTCATCGGATCGGACATCGGTGGATCCTCCGCACGGAACGTCGGATGGGATGCTCGGGCGCTCGGCGCCGTCACCGGGCCTGATGGGGCTGGGCCCCGTTGCCGGCCAGCAGGTCGCGGGCCTCCTCGATCGGCAGCTCCGCGCCGAGGTGGGCGCCCATGCGCAGCCAGTCGTGGCCGAGTTGCAGCGTGGCCCGCCAGGTGGACGCGGAGTCGAACGAGAGCGGGAAGGAGTCGGCGCCCACGGCACCGCGCACCCGGGCGATGAAGCGGCGCAGTTCCGCGCGGAGGGCGTCGCCGTCCTCCGCCGACTCCACGCCGCGCCCCAGCAGTTCCACGGCGTGCGCGCCGATCGGCAGGGTGGCTGCGGGCAGCAGCTCCATCCGGCGTACGAGATCGGCGTCCGCGGGCAGCGGATTGACCCCGTGGGCGCTGAACAGTCCGCGCAGCGCGGCGTGCACGGCGCGGCGTGCGGTGAGTTCGGCCACCCGGCGCTGACCGCGCTGCAGTGCTCCGGTCAGGTCCTCGACGGCGTTCTCGACCACGACGTTGGACCACACCAGGGCCATGGCGGCGGCGGCGAACCGGTCGGCGGGCAGGGGCATCAGGTCGACCGAGCGGGATGCGCCGACGGCCGCGCCGCGTACCGACAGCAGTGGCTGGGCGGTGGAGGGAGGCGGGGTCAGGGGCCCGGGCGGGGCGGCGAGCGGGAGCGCGGGGCTGACGGTTCCGGCGCCCTTCCAGGCGAGCCGGACCAGCCCGTAGCGCAGGAACGCGGCGAGCAGCGGGCCGGGGTCGGTGACGCCGGTGGCGGCGCTCTCGGCCAGTACGCGGGGCAGCGGCCTGCCGAGGACGAGGGAGCGCCAGACGGCTCCGGCGTCGGCGCCGAGGGCGAACACGTCGCGTCGGCCGCGCACGACGTGGATCCGTTCGCCGGTCTGCCAGGTGGTCACCTGGGCGACGCGTTCGACGGTGAGCCGCTCGGGCCGCCGGGGGACCTTGGCGAGTCCGAGGTCCTCGGCGAAGTCGAGGCAGGAGGTCAGGTGGGCCTGCGCCGCATCGGCGTCGCCGGGCCGGACGACGGCGGATTCCAGCTCCCAGTAGCGGTCGCGTACGTCCGCCCGTCCCGCCCGGTCGAGCTGCATGGACAGCCACTTGGGTTCGAGATAGGTCTCGCCCAGGCCGGCCGCCCAGGACTTGACGCTCTGCACGAGCGCGGCGCGGGTCCAGTCGACGGCCTCGTCGCTCTCGCCGAGGCACTGCAGGGCCATCGCGTGCCGCAGGGACTGCCGGGCCCGGTGTGCCCACCAGTCGGCGGTGATCCGGCGGAACCGCTCGACGGGCAGTAGGGCCTTCACCTCCTCGATGAGGGCGTGGCCGCGCAGCGGATGGCTGTGCAGGATGCGCTGGCAGCGGTTGAGGAGGTCCTCGGAGAGTCGGCCCGGCCGTCCGGCTCCTTGCTCCACCGCCGTGAACTGGTGGGCGAGTTGGCGCACCGAGCGGGTGCGGATCTCCACCCGCCTGCCGTCCACGAACAGCAGGGACGGCATGGTCGGCAGCTCGTCGTCGGAGCGGCCCACGAGCAGGAAGTCGATGTCGGAGGAGGGGTTGCCGAACCCTTCGGCTATGGAGCCTTCCAGGGTCACGGCCCATTCGGTGTCCGGGGGGAGTTCGGCGAGGGACTTGTCGAGCAGGTCCTGCAGCCGTTCCTCGGTGAGAATCACGGGTGCGTCTCCGTTCGGGGGCTGTCCGCGGCGGCGGCCGTGCGGTCGGGGGGCGGGTCCTCGATGACGGTGGCCGTACCGGCGGGGTGCGGATCGGCGAGGACGGCCGCCGTGCCGGCGGGCGGCGGGTCGGCGAGGACGGTGACCGTGCTGTCGGGCGGCGGGTCGGCGAGCACCGTGACCGTCCCGGCGGCCCCGTCGACGCGCAGCCGGGTGCCGGTGCGGATCTCGGTGGTGGCGCCCTTGACCTGGACCACGGTCGGGATACCCAACTCCCTTGCCACGACGGCTACATGGGTCAGCGGGCTGCCCCGTTCGATGACGAGGGCCGCGGCCGAGGACAGCGCGGTCACCCATCCCGGGTCGGTGCGGTAGGTGAGCAGGACGCCGCCGCCGAAGTCGCGCGGGGTGTCGGTGACCACGGCGGGTCCTTCGGCGACGCCGGGGCAGCAGGGGACGCCGCGCAGTTCGCGGGCTCCGCTGGGGGTGGCCGGGCCGCCGCCCCAGCCGGCCCTTTCGAGGTTGCCCCACCAGTACGGCGCGCCGCGGGTGGTGAAGCGGGACGGGGCGTGCAACGCGGTGTCGGCGGCCTGTTGCCGGCGGCGCAGCACGACAAGGTCCCGCAGTTCGGTGTGGGCGATCATGCCTTCGTAGGCGCCCTGGATCTCTTCCAGGCGCAGGAAGAAGACGTCGTCCCAGGTGTCGATGGCGCCGGCCCTCGCGAGGTCGCGGCCGAGGGCGCGCAGCATGCGTTTGGCCGCTCCGAAGGCGCGGGTGCGGCAGAACCTGAGCCGTTCCCGGTCGGCGAGCGCGATGCGGGCCTTGCCCCGCACCCGTTCGTACACCAGGCGTCGCGGACGGCTCAGGTGCTCGTCGAGGTAGGCGTCGGCCTCGCCGCCGCGGTCCGGTGTTCCCCCGCCGTCGCCGGGGTCCGGCAGGACGTCGCGCAGCAGCGTGAAGACGCCCGCGGGGTTCTCGCGCAGGTCGGGGACCTCCAGCTTGAGTTCGTCGGGGCTGCGGTAGCCGTAGTCGGCGATGTACGCGTCGACGGACCGCAGGAAGCCGGCGTACCCGGCGTCGAGGAGCGCCTGGCGGGCCTCGGGGTCGGGAGTGCGTTCCAGCAGCGCCAGGATCCCGGCGTCGGCACGCGCCTGGGCCGCCAACTCGCGCAGGGCCCATACCGGTTCGGCGGACTCGACCGCGCCGCCGGGGGCCGCCGCGGCCCAGGTGAACCACTCGGGCGCCTCGGGCAGCCATCTGCGGGTGAGCAGGGCGAGGAGGCCGACGGAAAGCAGGATCGTCGCGTCGAGGGTCTGCATCGGGCCCCATTTTTCGATGAGTTCCCGCTGGAGCCGCCGGAATCGGCGGTAGGTCTCGTCCCCCGGCAATGCGTCGTAGTCGACGTTGTTGAAAACCGCGTATGCGCGATAGAAATCTCGATGAAACGTGTCGACGGATTTTCGGATGGTGAGAAATCTTCCGGCAAAGATGACCGTACGTGTCAGACGCGCGGCGTGACCGCGCAGTCCGGGCCGGGGCGTGAAGGGATGGAGTGTGTCGGCGAGTTCGTCGGAAATACTCTCGGCGACACCCAGGGATTTCTCCAGGACGCGCCGGTTGAGCGGGTACAGCGGTGCGAGACGCACCATGCGGTACCAGTGGAAGAGGTTGTAGTAGACCCGTCCGTGGACATGGCCGAGCAGGTACGGGGTCCACTCCCGTACCTCGCGCAGCCGCTCCCCACGGACTCCCAGGGCACGGGCGTAGCTGTCGTATACCTTCGCGTAGGTGTCGGCGGCGAAGCTGAAGGTGAGCGGGGAGACGACACCGCTGAAGCTCTCGATGATGTTGGAGTTGTCCCAGAGCCGCAGGTTCTGTTCGGGCTCCGCCGTGGCGCCGGCGGCCGCGGCGAGGGTCGTGACGGGCCGGCTCTGCAGGATCCACAGGGCCTCGTCGTCGATGGCCCACTCGATGTCCTGGGGGGCGCCGTACCGGGCGGTGACGCGCGCCCCGGCCGCGTGCAGGCGGGCCAGTTGGGCGGCCGTCAGCGCGGGTCGCTCGCGGTCCTCGTCGGCGACGGGTGACACCTGGCAGCCGGGGCCGGATCCGGCGTCGTAGCGCTCCTGTTTGTCGCCGATGACCGTGGTCAGCGGCTCGCCGGTGACGGCGTCCAGGACGACGGTGTCGGCGTCGACGGCGCCCGAGACCAGCCCCTCCCCCAGTCCGTGGACGGCGCTGACGACATGCCGGTCGGCGCGTCCGCTCGCCGGGTCGGCGGTGAACAGCACGCCGCTCAGTTCGGCGGCCACCATGCGCTGCACGATGACGGCGACGCCGCCGGTGTCGATCGCCAGCCCGTGCCGCTCGCGATAGCGCAGGGAGCGTTCACAGAAGGCCGAGGCCCAGCAGCGGCGGACGTGGGCGACGACCTCGTCGAGACCGCGGACGTTGAGGAAACTGTCGAACTGGCCGGCGAACGAGTGGCGCGCGCCGTCCTCCTGGGCTCCGGACGACCGCACGGCCACCGCGCCGCCGCCGGCCAGACCGTAGGCCAGTCCGATGGCGTCGGTGAGGCGGTCGTCGAGCGGCGCGGCCTCGATCAGACCGGCGATCTCGGCGGCGATCCGGCCCGCCTTCGGCTCCCAGCCGTCGGCGAGCAGCCGTTTCAGGTGCCCGTCCAGTCCGCTGCCGCGGCTGAATTCGGCGAATACGTCCAGGCCGATGATCGACCAGCGCGGTACTTGAAATCCGGACGCGGTCAGCGTGTGCAGGTTCTTCCCTTTTCCGCCGGCCCATTCGGTGATAAGGGATGCGTCGCTGGACGGTGTGAGGACGTGCGGGGACCGGTGTTCGGATCCCGTGGTGGGCGACAATGCGTTTCCCCTCCGAGGGTGGTGCTCGACCTCGCTCGAATGTTGCACAGCAGGGCCGGTCGAAAAAACTCCGGCGGGCCGCCACCGGCGTTTTTCGGTCGTCGTATCCCTTTCAAATTCCGATCACCCGTCGCTGTCCAGGAGGAACGCCGGGGACCTGGAGGGAAACGGGATGATCCAGCCGAAGTAGGTCCACCCGACCCCCCTGACGGGTCGCCTCGCGATGGCGATACGCGCCGGTAGCACCTCGTACGTCCTCCTCGCCCCCCATCCCATCGGCGTGAGGAGGCCGGGCCGGCGCGGACCGGCGCGGGGGCCGTCGTGGACCACCGGGGGCCACAAAGCCACACGTTCGGACACCCGTCGAGGGCCGAGCAGAAAGGAAAGCAACAAATATTGACGCAATCGACCAGCGCTTGTAACTTCCGTCTCAGTCGCCAGGCAGCCCTGAACTCGGCTGTCCCGAGGGCGAGTTGTAGCTCCACCCTCCACTCCGGGAGCACACATGCGCAGAAGAAGATCTGCCTCCTCGCGTCTCTTCCCCTCCGCCACGGCTGGTGCGTTACCCCGGCTGCAGCGCGCCCTGCTGTCCGTCGGAGCCGTCCTCGGCCTCCTGGTGACCATCCTCGTGGGCATGCCCGGCGTCGCTCAGGCCGCGGGTTCCCAGCCCTGCGACATCTACGCCGCCGCGGGCACCCCGTGCGTCGCCGCCCACAGCTCGACACGCGCGCTGTTCTCGGCGTACAACGGCCCGCTGTATCAAGTCACCCGCGTCTCCGACGGCGCGACCGGCGACATCGGGCTGCTGGCGGCCGGCGGCTACGCGAACGCCGCCCAGCAGGACAGCTTCTGCGCGAACACGACGTGCAGCATTTCGAAGGTGTACGACCAGACGTCCCGTCACAACGACCTGTTCCCCGGTCCCGCGGGCACGGCCGGAATGGGTGCCGACCGGGGTGCGGACGCCGGTGAACTGTCCGTCACGGCGGGCGGCCACAAGGTCTACGGCATCTGGATCTCCCCCGGGGTCGGCTACCGCTCGCACGGCGCCGCGTCCGGCACCGCGGTCAACGGCCAGGCGGAAGGCGCCTACATGGTCGCCAGCGGCACCCACGTGGGCTCCGCCTGCTGCTTCGACTACGGCAACGCCGAGGCCACACCGGCCGACACCGGCAACGGTCACATGGACGCCGTGTCCATCGCCACCACCTGCTACTTCGCGCCGTGCAGCGGATCCGGGCCCTGGATCGAGGCCGACCTGGAGAACGGCATGTTCCAGGGCGACAACGGCTCCAACACCGCGAACAAGGGCAACAACAGCACCTATGTGACCGCCGTCCTCAAGAACAACGGGCAGACCACCTACGCGCTGAAGGGAGGCAACTCGCAGTCAGGGGGCCTGACCACCTGGTGGGACGGGGCACTGCCCTCACGAGGCGGCTACCGGCCCATGCAGCAGGAAGGCGGCATCATCCTTGGCACGGGCGGCGACAACAGCAACTGGAACATGGGCACGTTCTTCGAGGGCGTCATGGTCTCCGGCTATCCGACCGACGCGGCCGAGAACGCCGTCCAGTCGAACATCGTCTCCGTGGGCTACGCGGGCCAGACCAATGTCCCCAACGGTCCGCAGAGCACCGTCGGCGGCCCCGGCGGCCAGTGCGTCGACGTCGCGGCGGACGACACCGGGGTGAACGCCGCCGCCGTACAGCTCTGGAACTGCCAGTCGTACGCCGAGGACCAGTTCTGGACGCACAACGCCAACGGATCGCTCGGCACCATCGGCCGCTGCCTCGACATCATCGGCAACGGCACCGCCAACGGCACCCAGGTCGAGCTGTGGGACTGCAACAGGGTCGGGGGCCAGAAGTGGGTGCAGCGCGCCGACGGTTCGCTGTTCAACCCGCAGTCCGGCCGCTGCCTCGACTCCCCCAACGGCGCAACGGCCAACGGCACCCGCCTGCGGATCTGGGACTGCAACGGCTCCGCGGCCCAGCGGTTCGCGGTCAACGCGGGCGCGCCCGTCATCGGGCCCGGCGGTACCTGCGCCGACGTGGCCGGTGACGACAACGGCTCCAACGCGACCGCCGTACAGCTCTGGAGCTGCCAGTCGTACGCGGTCGACCAGCACTGGTTCCACAGCTCGGACGGCCGGCTGCACACGCTGGGCCGCTGCCTCGACATCATCGGCAACGGCACCGCCAACGGCACCCAGGTCGAACTGTGGGACTGCAACGGGGCCGGGGGTCAGGTCTGGCAGCAACAGGCCGACGGCTCGCTGCTCAACCCACAGTCCGGCCGCTGCCTCAACTCCCCCGACGGCGCCACGGCCAACGGCACCCGGCTGCAGATCTGGGACTGCAACGGAGCCGCCGCCCAGAAGTTCGCACTGGGCTGACCCGCCGCACCACCCATCGGCCCCGGGGCGGGCGCCGGCCCCCCCCCCCCCCCCCCCCCCCCCGGCGCCCGTGGCCCCCCCCCCCCCCCGCCCCGCAGTGCCGCCCCGCCCCCCGGGCACAAAAAC